>JANXSH010000344.1 GCA_025356615.1 Planctomycetia bacterium
GAGCGAGGCCCACCACCAGCCCTCGCTGTCAAGTAAAGGGTGAAGCCGGCGAAGTGCCGGTGGGCCTCGCTCCGCTCGACCCACCCTACGAATCGACCACTTAGGAATGGACCCCCATGATCGACACAACCCAGCTCGGATCGTTGCCGGTGGATGCCAAGCGGGAGTTGCTCCGCAACCTCCTCGCCCTGCGCGACGCCGGCACCACGGGACGCTACCCGCTCTCCCCAGGGCAGCAGGCGCTGTGGTTCGTGTACCAGATGTCTCCCGAGAGTCCGGCCTACAACTTCTTGTTCGCTGCCCGTCTGCCGCGCGATACGGATCTCGACGCGCTGGCGCGGGCGTTCGACGCGCTCGTCGAACGGCACCCCGCGATCCGGTCGCGATTCGTCCTGCACGAAAACAAGCCGGTCCAGGTCATCGACGAGCCGATTTCGCTCGAGATCCCGCGAATCGACGTGGCGGATTGGACGTGGGACGAACTGCGCGAGCATCTCGAGGAGCGGGGCGATGCCCCCTTCGATCTGGCGCGCGGCCCGTCGCTGCGGGTCGAGTTCTACGAGCGATCCGACGAGGTCGTCCTGCTGCTCGTCTTCCATCACCTCGTCGCGGACCTCTGGTCGATGGACCTCCTCATCGAGGAGTTGCACCACCTCTACGCCGCCGAGGTGAAGGGCACCCCTGCGGGCCTCCCCGTGGGTAATCCGGCGGCACTCGCCGATTTCCTCCGCTGGCAGATGACGAGCCTGCACGGCCCGCGCGGACAGGCCGCCTGGGAATACTGGCAGAAGGAACTCAGCGGCGAGTTGCCCGTCCTCCAGATGCCGACCGACCGACCGCGACCGGCCCGGCAGAGCTACGGCGGGGCGAACTTCACTTGGCCCCTCTCGACCGGGACCGTCGCCCGGCTGCGCCAGATCGTCGGCAAGCTCGGCACGACGCTCGTCCCGGCGATCCTCTCGGCGTTCCAGGTGTTGCTCGTTCGGTGCAGCGGGCAGCCCGAGGCGCTCATCGGCGTGACGACGGCCGACCGCGGCCGGCCCGAGTGGGAGCGGCTCGTCGGCTACTTCCTCAACCAGGTCGTGTTGCGCTCGCGCCCCGACCAGGAAGGTTCCTTCCTCGACCTCCTCCAATCGACCCGCGACCGGCTCTACCAGGCGCTCGAGTATCAGGACTTCCCGTTCCCCGAACTGGTGCGTCGGCTCGCCCCGCAGCGCGACCCCTCGCGGTCGCCGATCTTCCAGACCATGTTCATCTGGGATCGGCCGCGCGCGTTGCCCTTCCCGCGCCGGGTCGACATCTCGCGATCGCCCGTCGGCACACCCGGCACGCTGACACTGGACCCCTACTTGCTCGAGCAACGCGGCGACTCGTTCGACCTCTCGCTCATCATCTTCGAGGGCGACGAGCTGACCGCCCGCTTCAGCTACAACTCCGACCTGTTCGACCGCGCCACGATCGAGCGCCTCGCCTCGCAGTTCGACACCCTCCTCGATGGCATCAGCCTCGCCCCCGAGAAGGCGATCGTCGATGTCCCTATGCTCTCGACGCGGGCCAGGCAACAACTCCTCGCCTTCGGCAAGCCCCCCGCGATGTCAATCGCCCCCGAGGTCTTTCCGACGCGCTTCGAGATGCAGGCCGAGAAGACGCCGGACGCCCCGGCGGTCGAGTTCAGCGGCTTGACCCTGACCTACGGGCAGTTGAACCAGCAGGCGAATCGACTCGCCCGCTACCTCGTCGAGCAGGGCGTCCAGCCGGGCGACCGCGTCGCCTTGCACATGGCACGCTGCCCCGAGGTCGTCATCTCCATGCTCGCCGTCTGGAAGGCGCGGGCCGCCTGGATGTTCCTCGACCCGGCCTACCCGGCCCGCCGCCTCCTCGACATGCTGTCCGACGCCCGGCCCGCGCTGATCCTCACCGCCGGCGAGGTGCCCGCGCTCGCGTCGGGTCAGGAGCAGAAGCGTGAGGCGCTGCCCGATGTCGTGCGCCTCGGGTCGATCGGCGCGGCGCTCGGCGCGCTCGACGACTCGAATCCCGATCTCGGCGTGACCGAGGCGGACCACGCCTACGTCATCTTCACGTCCGGATCGACGGGCCGGCCCAAGGGCACCCTGTTGCGTCATCGCGGCATCATCTCGCTGTGGCAGGCGATGGGCCAGGGCTTCGACATCCGCGAGGGCGATCGCGTCATCCAGTTCGCCTCGCCGAGCTTCGACGCGGCGGTGTCGGAGGTGATAACGTCCCTGGGCATCGGGGCGTGTCTGGTCCTGCCGACGCCGGCGCAGATGCTGCCGGGACCGGGCCTCCTGGGGCTGCTGCGCGAAGGGCGCATCAACGTCGCCACCCTGCCGCCGTCGATCCTCGCGGCCATGCCCGACGAGCCGATTCCCTCGCTGCGGTCGATCGTCGTCGCCGGCGAGGCGTGCCCGGCCGACCTGGTCACGCGGTGGGCACCGGGGCGCAGGTTCGTCAACGCCTACGGCCCGACCGAGGTGACGATCTGCGGCACGTTGACCGCCGTCACCGCCGACGGCACGGCCCCCAGCATCGGCAAGCCGATCGGTCGGACGACGGCCTACATCTGTGACCAGCACCTCCAACTCGTCCCCGTCGGCGTGCCCGGCGAACTGTGTCTGGGCGGACCGGCCCTGGCCATCGGCTACCTGAATCAGCCGGCGATGACCGCCGAGAAGTTCGTCCCCGACCCCTTCGCCGCCGAGGAAGGCGCGGCGATGTATCGCACCGGCGACCTCGTCCGCTGGCGCAAGGACGGCCAGATCGATTTCCTCGGACGGATCGACCACCAGGTCAAGATTCGCGGCCACCGCATCGAGCCGGACGAGATCCAGGAAGTGATCCGTAAGCACCCCGACGTTTCCGACGCCGCCGTCCTCGTCCGTCAGGATGCCGTCAAGGGGCCGAGCCTCGTCGGGTTCGTCGTCCCGCGCGATACCGCCTCGTTCGAGATCGACGCGCTGCGCGACTACCTCCGAAGTCGGCTCCCGGCCTACATGCTGCCGTCGATCATGACGATCGACAAGATGCCGCTGACCGTCAACGGCAAGATCGACCGCGCCGCCCTCGGGAAGATTTCGCCCCAGGTGACGGCGTCGAAGCGCCAGGTGCCGCCCCGCACTCCGCACGAAAAGACGCTCGCGGCGATCTGGTCGAAGGTTCTCGGCGTCGAGACGATCGGCGTCCATGACAACTTCTTCGACCTCGGCGGCGCGTCGATCCAGACGGTCGAGGTCGTCTCCCTCGCCGAGCAAGCCGGGATCGTCCTCACGCCGGACTTGCTGTTCCGACACCAGACGATCGCGGAGTTGGCGGAGAGCTGTCAGCTATCAGCTGTCAGCTCTCCGCCAGAAGTCGCCGTGCCTATCCCTACGATCTCGGCCGCGCCAGTGAACGGGAAGCATGAGCCAGCCCCAGCAGTAGAAGTAAAGCATCCCCCCGCAGTGAAGTTCACCGGCAAGGCGGGCGTCCTCGTCGAGAGCCTCGGCGTCTATCTGCCTTCGCGGTCGTTGTCCACCGAAGAGGTGATGCGCGGGTGCAAGGCTCGGCTCGACTTCCCGCTCGAGAAGTTCACCGGCATCCGCAGTCGGCGATCCGCAGGCGAGACGGAGTTCTCGATCGACCTGGCGACGAAGGCAGTCACGGAGTGCCTCAGTCGTAGCCGACTCGCGCCGGAAGATTTCGACCTCGTCATCTGCTGCAACATCTCGCGCTATGACGGCCCGTTCTTCCGCTTCTCGCTGGAGCCGACCACGGCGGCGCGCGTCAAGAAGCAGTTCGGCCTCGTCAACGCCCTCGCATTCGACCTGACGAACGCCTGTGCCGGGACGTTCACCGCCCTGACGCTCGTCGATGGCATGATGCGGCGCGGCATCGTCCGCCGAGCGCTCGTCGTCAGCGGCGAATACATCACGCACCTGACGCGGACGGCGCAGCTCGAGATCAAGGACTTCATGGACCCGCGTATGGCCTGCCTCACGGTCGGCGACGCGGGCGTCGCCCTCGCGCTGGAGCCGACCTCGAACCCGGCGGTCGGCCTGCACGACGTGGAGCTGTTCACCCTCGGCAAGTACCACAACCTCTGTGTCGCCCGCGCTACGGGCGAGTCGCACGGCGGGGCGATCATGTACACCGAGCCGGTCAAGAGCGCCGTCGTCACGACCCGCTTGGCGGTCCAGCACTGCCTGGAGGTGATGAAGCGCAACGACTGGGCACCCGACTCGCTCCGGCAACTCATCATGCACCAGACCTCCGAGCGTACCCTCGACGGCGCAATGCAGGAGATCAACCGCGTCCTCGGCAAGAAGGTCGTGCATCGCGGCAACACGGTGTACAACCTCACGGATCGCGGCAACTGCGCGACGAACACCCACTTCCTCGCCGTCTGGGAGAACATCCAGGCCGGCAACATCGCGCCGGGCGACCGCGTGTTGTTCGCCGTCAGCGGCTCGGGCCTGAACGTCGGGACGGCCCTCTACACCTTCGACGACCTGCCCCACCGCCTGCGCCAGCCCGCGCCGCGCAAGGCGACGACGAATGGCCATGTGCATCACGAGACGAGCCAGGTGATTCGGCTGGAGAAGCCCGTGAGGATCGCCGGCGTGAGCGACCTCGCGGCCCCGGCGGACAGCACGGCCATGCTCACCCAGGCGGGCGAGCAGTGTATCGGGCGCTGGGGCAAAGAACGTCGCACGATCGAACTCGTGCTGCACACCGGCATCTACCACAGCGATTTCCTCAGCGAACCGGCGCTCGCGACCATCGCGGCGGGCGAACTCGGCATCAACCACGACGACGAGTTACACGACAAGACGCGGACCTTGCCGTTCAAGACCCTCGCGCTGGACCTCATGCAGGGGGGTGCTGGCACGCTGACCGCGTGCCACGTCGCCGCGTCGCTCATGCAGCCCGCCGACAAGGGGGGCGTCTCCTGCGCCCTGATCCTCGCCTCGGAGGTCGAGAACAACACCGAAGTCTGGCCCGAACACCTGTCCGGCATTCGCCAGACCGCCTCGGCGCTCCTCCTCGAGGCTTCCCCTGGGCAGGACGGCTTCCTCGCCTTCGGCTTCCGCGCCTTCCCCGAATACCTGGACGCTCGCGGCTCGTGGACCGTGGCGCACGGCCTGAAGCCGGCCGCCTTCCACCAGACCGACCCGCGTCTCGAGGAGTTCTACGTCGATTGCGCCGCCGTCGCCGTCCGGGAGTTCCTCGACGGCATGGGCATGACCCTCGACGAGGTGAACGTCGTCGTGCCGCCCGCTCGATCGCCCGCGTTCACCGTCGCCTTGACGCGAAAACTCGGCGTCGAGGCGTCCGGGGTGTTCGAGGCGGATGCGGAGGGCGACTTGTTCACCTCGTCGCTGGCTCACGTCTTCCGCACCGCTCACGAAGCGGGCCGACTGGAGGCGGGGAAGGTGGCGCTGTTCATCGAGGTCGGTTCGGGCATCCAGGTGGCGTGTGCGCTGTATCGAGGGTGAGGTTCGTAGGGTGGGTCGAGCGGAGCGAGGCCCACCAGTTGCGTGTCGCCTTCCCTCTGAAA
>JANXSH010000354.1 GCA_025356615.1 Planctomycetia bacterium
CTCCAGGGCGGCTTCGGAGACTTCGACCTCGCCGAGCAGAACCTCGCTCAGGCCCGGCTGCATGGGGATCTCGAACCACTCGTGGACGGTCGGACGGCGGAGGTCGGCGTCGAGCAGCAGCGTCTTGCGACCGGCGCGGGCGAGGCTGGTCGCCAGGGCGCTGGCGAGGGTCGTCTTGCCTTCGCCGTGGCCGGCACTCGTTACCATGACGATCCGGGTCGAGCGGGTGTTGGCTTCGTGCAGGAGGCGCGTCCGAATGGCGTCGATCGACTCCATCACGGGGGTGCCCTCGAGCTCGTTCTCGCCCTCGATGCTGACGAGGTGGCGCTGGAGGTTCGGCGAACGGGGGACGGCCCCCACGACGCGGATCCCAAGCCCCCGGCTGATTTCGCTGGCCTTGCGGACCTTGCGCTTGCGGAACTCCAACCACGCCAGGCCGACGCAGACCGCGAACAGGACCGCGACCGGGGCGACCGCCGTCGCGAGCAGCTGCTTCTTCGCGTCCTTCTTCATCAACTCGGCGTCTTGGTAGCTCGTAATACGCGAGGCGGCCTGGAGTTCGAGGCGCTCGCGGTCCAGTCTCTTACTCAGATCCTTGAGGTTATCATCCTCGCGTTTGATATCTGCTTCGAGTTGCTCGTATAACCCCGCGAGGGCCGGTGCCTTGGAGACTTCCTTGGCCATCGTGACGATCTCTTTTTCAAGAGTCTCCGCTAGCGTCACATAGCCTTCGATCTGCTTCTCGAGTTGTTTGCGAATGATGGCCGGGTTTTCGCGAAACGGAGTGCCCGAAGTGGCGACGGATTGGGGGGCGGTCTCGAAGCGATTGACGAGCGAGGTCCGGCGCGCCTTCATTTGCTTCTCGACCGAATTGCGGCGCGTTCGGAGGCCCACAATTATGCTGGAGTTCTCTCGGTAATCCTTCGCGATCGCCGTTTCGATGTCCTCGTCGATCCCCTCGAGTCGCTTCTTGTATTCTCGCATCTCAAGGTCGCCATCGAGATACGCCGCGAGTGCTGCGGCTTGCTCGGCCTTAGCATCAGGGGGCGCACCGTCCTTCTTGGGAGGCATCAGCGAATTGACGCGGGCGTCGAAAACATCTAGTTGAGCGCGGGTTTCGACCAGACGGAAGCCGAGGTTAGACTTCTGCACCTTGGCGTCGCGGAGGGCCATCATCAATTCCATCCGCTTTTCGCGAGCCAGAGTCGGATCGGTCCCCAGTTGCTCGGCGGATTTCTGGAGGCTTATCTTCTTAGCGTTGATCAGCTCCAAGGCCGCGACGTGTGCCTTCTCCAGCAGAGTGACTTTGCCTCCACGTTCTATCTTCTTTGCATAAACGACATCTTCGAGGTATACGCTCTTGATCGCTTGGGCGACTATCGTCGCGACCTGCGGATCCGAGTGAGAGAAGAAGATCGTTAGAAGTTCGGCGTCCTGCTTGAAGTCCGCCCGCAGATCCTCGATGATCGACTGGATCGGGTTAGCCTGGCCGAGTTCCAGGTGGAGTTTCTTGACCTCGTCGCGCTTGAGAGCCGCAGCGACGACGCGACTGCTGATGACCTCCTGGGCGGTCGTCTGGAGCGTGGTCTTGAAATCGATCGGGCCGCCCGAGGTGCCCTCCATCAGTTTCGGGTCCATGTAGAGGACGCGGATCGTGGCGAACGCCGTGTTCTTGGGCGTGAGCAGGAACCAGACGGCGACAGCGGTGATCCCGGCGAGGGTGCCGCCCAACAGGACCGCGCTCACCCATCGGTGTCGCAGGGACACCAGGAGCGAGAACACATCGGGGCCGGCGGCGAGGGCCGACGGGCCGGTCAGGGCGAGAGGGGCCGACGGGCGGGGGGCGTTGGGCGCTTCGATCCGGCCGGCGACCGGGCGCAGGTCGCGTGAGTGAGGATTCGGCAGGGGCGTCGAGGGGTCAGGAAGGCCAGCATCTTGCGGCATCACGGTTGGATCTCCCTATCCACGGCTGAGGTTGTTCTATGTCGCGGGGACCGGGTCGCGGGAGTTCCCCGGCCCGGCATCGGTGTTGTCATCGGCTCGCCTTGGCGGCCTCAGCGCTGCTCGGAACTGTCGGCGGTCACTTCGACCGGCTGCTCTACGGGGGCGTTCACCGGGTCGCGCTTCGGCATTACTTTGCGCGAACGCTTCGGAGTGGGCCGGGCGGCGGTCGGGATGACCCGGCGGACGGGCGTCTGGACGCGGACCAACGGAGCGGGGGTGTCGATGAAGAGGCGCGAGAGGATCCCGAGTTCGAGCCAGAGAAGGCCCATGCCGATCGGCATCATGAGATACCCCGCCACGTCGTGGAAGAAGGCGCTGGCGAGTTCGCTGTAGCCCAGGTCGTACATGACTCCCGTCGTCGTGACGCGAACGACGTTCGAGATCAACGCGATCGGGATGGCGCTGGCGAGGATCAGGCAGCGGTCGATCCAGTGCCGTTGGCTCACCAGGACGACGGCCGTCGAGAGGGCAAAGAAGACGACGAGCATGCGAAGGCCGCTACACGCCTCCACGATGCCGATGCGGTGTTCGTTGAGCATGATGACGTTGCCCTCGGCCAGCGCGGGCAGGCCGAACGTCTGCATGACGTAGGTACTCGTGATCGTCGCCAGGCGCTGGAGCGGCCCGGACATGGCGGACGCCGCAAAGTAGGGCAGCGGGATCATGAACCCGAGGAAGAACACGGCGGGCCAGGCCCACCGCCAGGCGGCGAAGCCACCGACGAGCAAGACGAGACCGGCTATGACCGGCAAGATCGAGATCGCGTCGAGGCTGTTGAAATAGCCGTAGGTGCCGTAGAGCCGAATGGCGAGGCCGACGCCGACCAGCGCCAGGCCCCAGAGACTCGGCCTCATCGAGGCGACATCGAGTTTCTCACGCCGCATGTAGAGCAGGAAGCCCGCGAAGACCGGCACGAGGAAGC
>JANXSH010000362.1 GCA_025356615.1 Planctomycetia bacterium
ACCCTTGACACGAGGGGCAGTCCGGTGGGCCTCGCTCCGCTCGACCCACCCTACGAGTTTCGCGGTTGCCAGCGGAACTCGCTCACCTCGCGCTCCGCGTTGCGTCGCGGCTAAACGGTCGCGCTCGGCCCATCGCACACGCCTCGCCATGTATTCATCTTTTTTTTGTAGCAAGGTATTGATATTTAGAAACAGAATACTACAATCTCACGATGCAACTAGAGGCCCTCGAGATGTTCTGCGAACTCGCCAGCTGCCGGAGCTTCTCCAAGGCGGCCAAGGCGAATCGTATTTCTCAGCCCACCGTCAGCCGAATGATCCACCAGCTCGAGGAGCGATTGGGAGGGCTATTGATCGATCGGTCTAAGCGACCGCTGCAACTAACGGCGATGGGAAAAACCTACTACGAGGGCTGCAAGCGCCTCCTGGAGCAATACGCAGAACTCGAAGCGGCCATCCGGCGCGACCACCTCGGCATGGCCATCACGGTGCGCGTCGCCGCGATCTATTCCGTCGGCCTCTGGGACATGGGCCGATACATAACTCGCTTCGAGGAGGAACATCCGCACGCGAAAGTTCGCATCGACTACCTGCACCCCGACCAGGTCTACGAGAGGGTCTCCGACGGGACCGCCGACCTCGGACTCGTCTCCTTCCCGCGCCGCTCCAAGGAGTTGACCGTGTTGCCCTGGCGCGAGGAGGAAATGGTAGTCGCCTGCTCGCCCGGTCATTCGCTCGCGGGACTCGCCGCCGTCTCGCCCCAACGCCTCGAGGGAGAGAAGTTCGTGGCGTTCGAGAAGGGGTTGAGCATCCGCCGGGAGGTCGATCGCTTCCTCCGTGAACAGGGCGTTTCGGTGGACGTGGTCCTCGAGTTCGACAACATCGAGAACATCAAAAAGGGTATCGAGGTCGGTGCAGGCTTGGGGCTACTCCCCGAACCGATGATCCGCAAGGAGCGGGAGGCGGGAACCCTCCTGGCCGCCAAACTGGAGGGGTGTCGGATGGTGCGACCGCTCGGCATCATCCACCGCAGGCAGAACCACCTGGGGGTCGCCACCCAGGGCTTCATCGAAATGCTGCGGAATCATGACTCCGCGCCTACGAATGGCGACGGGGTCTAGCTCCACGAGACGATTTAACCGATACGAGGACGGAAAATGAACCGGGCCGAGGCTCCCCTCAAGCAAGGGTTGTACGATCCCCTCAACGAACACGACGCCTGCGGTGTCGGCTTCGTCGTCGATCTGAAGGGCCGGAAGACGCACGCCATCGTGCAACAGGCGATTCAGATCCTCGGGAACATGGAGCATCGCGGGGCCTGCGGCTGCGAGAAGAACACGGGAGACGGTGCCGGCATCATCCTCCAGATGCCGCACGAGTTCCTCGCCAAGAAGTGCGCCGAGTCGGGCATCCGGCTTCCGGGCGCGGGAAAGTATGGCGTCGGCATGCTCTTCGTACCGACGGACCCGAGCGATCGGCAGGAGTGCGAGACCCTGTTCGAGACGATCGTCCGCGAGGAAGGCCAGACCGTCCTGGGATGGCGGACCGTGCCCACGGACAACAGCATGATCGGGCCGACCGCCCAGTCCGCCGAGCCGGGCATGCGCCAGCTATTCATCGCCCGGCAGGAAGGTCTCGGCGACCAGGACGAGGACAACCTCCCCTTCGAGCGCAAACTGTACGTCATCCGACGGCGCGTCGAGAACGCCGTGCGCGAGTCGAGCATCGGTCAACGCGGCATGTTCTATGTGTCTAGTCTGTCCTCGCGCACGATCATCTACAAGGGCATGCTCAACTCGCTCCAGCTCGATCCCTACTTCCCCGACCTGCTAGACCCCGACCTCGTCTCGGCCCTGGCGCTCGTCCACTCCCGGTTCAGCACCAACACCTTCCCGACCTGGGCGCGGGCGCACCCCTATCGGTACGTCTGCCACAACGGCGAAATCAACACCCTGCGCGGCAACGTCAACTGGATGCGCGCCCGCGAGAAGATGTTCCGCTCGGCGCTGTTCGGGGACGACCTCCAGAAGATCATGCCGGTCATCGACGAGAGCGGCAGCGACTCGGGGATGTTCGACAACGCGCTCGAGCTGCTTGTCCTCGCGGGGCGCTCCCTGCCCCACGCCGTCATGATGATGATCCCGGAGCCGTGGACCGGCGACCTCACCATGAGCGCCGCCAAGCGCGCCTTCTACGAGTTCCATTCGTGCCTGATGGAGCCGTGGGACGGCCCCGCCTCGATCGCCTTCACCGACGGCCGTTGCATCGGGGCGGTGCTGGATCGCAACGGCCTGCGCCCTTCGCGTTACTACGTCACCAAGGACGACCTCGTCATCATGGCGTCCGAGGTCGGCGTCGTCGATATCCCGCCGGAGCGCGTCCTCCGCAAGGGCCGGCTCCAGCCGGGACGCATGTTCCTCGTCGATCTCGAGCAGGGCCGGATCATCGCGGACGAGGAGTTGAAGGAGGGCATCGCCGCCGAACACCCCTACGCGGAGTGGCTGCGCGACAACATCGTCTCGCTGGAGCAACTCCCCGAGGGGCCGGTCGTCCACGAGCCGGGCCACGAGAACGTCTTGCTCCGACAGCGCGCCTTCGGGTACACGACGGAGGATCTCAAGATCCTGCTGACGCCGATGGGCATGGAAGGCAACGAGGCGGTCGGCTCGATGGGCAACGACGCGGCCCTCGCCGTCCTCTCGGACAGGCCCCAGTTGCTCTACAACTACTTCAAGCAACTGTTCGCCCAGGTGACGAACCCTCCCGTGGACTGCATCCGCGAGGAGATCATCATGTCGATGGAGACCACCCTCGGCTGCGAGTACAACCTCCTCGAACCCACGCCGCGCTCGGCCCGGCAGATCAAGCTGCCCTCGCCGATCCTGAAGAACGACGAACTCGACAAGTTGCGACACCTGGACGGGAACAACCCCCAGGATTACAAGTCGATCACCCTGCCGATCCTCTACCCCGTCAAGGAAGGCTCCGAGGGACTCGAGCAAGCCCTGAACGACCTGTTCCGCAAGGCGTCCGAGGCGATCGAGGCCGGCAACGACTTCATCATCCTCTCGGACCGGGGCATCGACCGCGACCTCGCCCCCATCCCGGCGCTCCTCGCGGTCGCCGGCGTACACCACGACCTGATCCGCAAAGGCACTCGGACCAAGGTCGGCCTGGTGCTGGAGAGCGGCGAGCCACGCGAGGTGCATCACTTCTCCTTGCTGATCGGCTACGGGGTCGGCGCGGTCAATCCTTACCTGGCGTTCGAGACCCTCGACGACATGATCCGCCAGGGCATGCTCCCGAACGTCGATCACGCGAAGGCGGTCAAGCAGTTCGTCAAGGCGGTCGGCAAGGGCGTCATGAAGGTGATGTCCAAGATGGGCATCTCGACCGCCCAGAGCTACTGCGGCGCGCAAATCTTCGAGGCGGTCGGCCTGCACCAGGGGGTGATCGACCGCTACTTCACCCGGACCGCGTCGCGGATCTCCGGCGTCGGCCTGGACGTGATCGCCGCCGAGGCCGCCGAGCGACACGCGCGGGCCTTCCCCGGACGGTCGCTGAATGCTCTCGCGCTCGAGGCGGGGGGGCAGTATCAGTACCGGCGCGAGGGCGAGTACCACCTGTTCAACCCCGAGACTATCCACAAGCTGCAATACGCCTGCCGGACGAACAACTATAAGGCGTTCAAGGAGTACAGCGCCCTCGTAGACAACCAGGCGCGGCGGCTCTGCACCCTGCGCGGCATGTTCGGGATGAAGCCGGGCCAGTCGATCCCGATCGACCAGGTGGAGGAGACGATCGAGTCGATCGCACGTCGGTTCAAATCGGGGGCCATGTCCTACGGCTCGATCAGCCAGGAGGCCCACGAGACGCTCGCCATCGCCATGAACCGCATCGGCGGGAAGAGCAACACCGGCGAGGGCGGCGAAGACCCCGCGCGCATCACCTGGACGAACGAGCGCGGCGACTCGAAGAACAGCGCCATCAAGCAGGTGGCGTCGGGCCGATTCGGCGTCACCAGCGAATACCTGGTCAGCGCGAAAGAGATCCAGATCAAGATGGCGCAGGGGGCGAAGCCCGGCGAGGGCGGTCAGCTCCCCGGAAGCAAGGTCTACCCCTGGATCGCCAAGGTGCGCTACTCGACGCCGGGCGTCGGCCTCATCTCGCCGCCGCCGCACCACGACATCTACAGCATCGAAGACCTCGCCGAGCTGATCCACGACCTGAAGAACTCCAACCCGGCCGCACGCATCAGCGTCAAGCTGGTGGCCGAGGTCGGCGTCGGCACCATCGCGGCGGGAGTGTCCAAGGCGCACGCGGACGTGGTCCTCATCAGCGGCCACGACGGCGGGACGGGCGCCTCGCCGCTGACCAGCATCAAGCACGCCGGCGCGCCGTGGGAACTCGGCCTGGCCGAGACGCACCAGACGCTCTTGCTCAACGACCTGCGCAGCCGGATCGTCGTCGAGGTGGACGGCCAACTGAAGACGGGCCGCGACGTGGTCATCGGGGCGCTACTGGGAGCCGAGGAGTTCGGCTTCGCGACCGCGCCGCTGGTCGCGCTGGGCTGCGTGATGATGCGCGTCTGCCACCTGAACACCTGCCCCGTCGGCGTGGCGACCCAGGATCCGGCCCTCCGCAAGAAGTTCGCGGGCGATCCCGATCACGCGGTCAACTTCATGCGATTCATCGCCCAGGAGGTGATCGAGATCATGGCCCAGCTCGGCTACCGCAAGTTCGAGGAGATGATCGGCCACAGCGAACGCCTGGAAGTGGTGGAGGCGCTCGAGCACTACAAGGTGCGCGGCCTGGACTTCTCGCCCATCTTCTACCAACCCAAGGTCGGGCCGGAGGTGGGCCGCTTCTGCACCCAGGAGCAGGACCACGCCCTCGACGACGCCCTCGACCGGACCGAGTTGATCCCCAAATGCCGGGCGGCGCTCGAGTCGGGCACCCCCGTCTCCTTGACGCTTCCGATCCGCAACATCAACCGCGTCGTCGGCACGATGCTCGGCAGCGAGTTGACGCGGCGCTACGGCGCGGCAGGGCTTCCCGACGACACGATCCGCTTGCGATTCGAAGGCTCGGCGGGTCAAAGCTTTGGCGCGTTCGTGCCGCGCGGCATCACGTTGACTTTGGAAGGCGACGCCAACGACTACGTCGGCAAGGGGCTATCGGGCGGCAAGATCATCGTCTTCCCGCCGAAGGAATCGACGTTCCGCGCGTCGGAGAACGTCATCATCGGGAACGTGGCGCTCTACGGCGCGACCAGCGGAGAAGCGTACATTCGCGGCATGGCGGGCGAGCGCTTCGCCGTCCGCAACAGCGGCGTAAGCGCGGTCGTCCTCGCCGTGGGAGACCACGGGTGCGAGTACATGACCGGCGGGCGGGTGGTCGTACTCGGCCCGACGGGCAAGAACTTCGCGGCGGGCATGTCGGGAGGCGTGGCCTACGTCCTCGACGAGGACGGCAAGTTCCCCTCCAACTGCAACCAGGAGATGGTGAAGCTCCTCCCGCTCGAGGACGAGGAGGAAATCGCCGAGGTGCGGGCGCTGGTGAAGGCGTTCAGCGACTACACCGGCAGCGAACGCGGGAAGTCGATCGTGCGCGACTGGTCCAAATTCGAGTCGAAGTTCGTGAAGGTCTACCCCGACGACTATCGCCGCGTCATCGAGGCGCAGAAGCGATTTCGGCTCGCGGGGCTGTCGCCCGAGGAGGCGGTGATGGCCGCGTTCGTGGAGAACTCGCACGACCTGGCGCGGGCGGGCGGGAAGTAGGGGATTTCCGGTCCCCCTCGCCCCTGTACTCAGGGGAGAGGGGTTAGGGGTGAGGGGTTCTTAAAGCGCCTGTGTCTGACCCCCTCACCCCCGACCCCTCTCCCCCTGAGTACAGGGGGAGAGGGGAGCAAGACTTTCGCTCCTTTCACCCTGACCACAGGGGGACAGGGAGTTAGCAGCAAGCAAATTCAGATTCTCGCGGCAAGTCCTCTTGGAGTCGAGCAATGGGTAAGGCGACTGGGTTCATGGAGTATGCGCGGGAATTGCCGCTGGTCCAGGCTCCAGCCGAGCGTATCGACACCTGGGAAGAGTTCCACGGCCACACGGGCGACGCGCTCCTGTCCAAGCAGGGCGCGCGCTGCATGGACTGTGGCGTGCCGTTCTGCCACACCGGAACGGTGATCGAGGGCATGGCGTCGGGTTGCCCGGTCAACAACCTAATCCCGGAGTTCAACGACCTCGTCTATCGCGGTTTGTGGAGAGAGGCGCTCGATCGCCTGCACCTGACCAACAACTTCCCCGAGTTCACCGGGCGGGTCTGCCCCGCGCCGTGCGAGGGGTCGTGCGTCCTGGGCATCAGCGAGCCGCCGGTCACGATCAAGAACATCGAATGCGCCATCATCGACAAGGGGTTCGAGGAGGGCTGGGTGGTGCCCCAGCCTCCGGTTACGCGCACGGGGAAGAAGGTGGCCGTCGTCGGCTCCGGCCCGGCGGGGCTGGCCTGCGCCGCCCAGTTGAACCGCGCGGGACACATGGTCACGGTCTTCGAGCGGGCCGACCGCGTCGGCGGTTTGCTGACTTACGGCATCCCGAACATGAAACTCGACAAGCGGATCGTCCAGCGCCGCGTTGATCTGTTGGTAGCCGAGGGGGTGGACTTCGTCACGAACTGCGAGGTCGGGAAGAGCTTCCCGGCGAGCCAGCTCCGGGAGGATTTCGACGCCGTCGTGTTGTGCGGCGGAGCGACCCGCCCCAACGACTTCTTCGCCCGCACCGAGGGCCGAAATCTGGGCGGCATCCACTTCGCGATGGAATTCTTGCACGCCAACACCAAGAGCCTCCTCGACAGCAACCTCGGGGACGGCCGATACATCTCCGCCAAGGGCAAGGACGTGATCGTCCTCGGCGGCGGCGACACCGGGACCGACTGCGTGGGAACCTCGCTCCGACACGGATGCAAGAGTATCCTCCAACTCGAAATCGTCCCGATGCCTCCGCTGTCCCGCGCCCCGGACAACCCCTGGCCGCAGTGGCCCAAGGT
>JANXSH010000366.1 GCA_025356615.1 Planctomycetia bacterium
GATGAACGCCGCGACCCCGCCGCAGTTCGCCCACGGCAAAGTGTTCGTCACCATCGGCGCGGGGTCTCGGCTGGTCGCCGTCCGGCCAACCGGCTCGGGCGACGTGACCAAGACGCACGTCGATTTCACCTACACCAAGGAGGCGTCGTCGCGCCCCGCGCCGATCGTCTCGGGCGACCTGCTGTTCATGCTCAACGACGCCGGCATCGTATCCTGCATCGACGCCAAGACCGGCACGCTCATCAAATCGACGCGCGCGAGCGGCATGTATTCCGCCTCCCCCGTCCTGGCGGACGGCCACCTGTTCTGTTTCGACCACAACGGCAAGGGAGTGGTCCTGACGGCGGACCGGGAACTGAAGCTCGTGGAGACGAACAAGCTCCCCGCCGGTACGCGATCGACGCCCGCCATCGTCGGCAAGGCGCTCTTCGTGCGGACCTACACGCACCTGTATCGCATCGAGAAGAAGTAGTCCATCGCTGTAAGGAGCCGCGCACGAAGTACGCGGGTGATGCAACCCGCGTACTTCGTGTGCGGCTCCTTCATCGCGTACTTCGTGCGCGGCTCCTTTACCGCTCACCTATTCCTAGAGTGTAGAACTACGGCAAACCGCCTACTTTGCGCACGATCCATTCCGCACTCAGCAGCGCCACCAGTGCCGCGAGGACGACCCACCAGCGCCACAAGGGTTGCGCCTGGTGTTCGACGCGGCGAACCGTCTGCGCTGACAGAAGCGATTCCAAAGCGTCGGCTTCGTCGGGGCGGAAGACTCGGCCATTCGTCGTCGATGCGAGTTGCCCCAGTAGCTCCTCGTAGCACTCGAGGTCGATCAGTTCCCGGCTCGGTGGGGCGACGATGGCGAAGTTCGCCCGGAGAGGAGTCGTCTTCTCGTCGTTCTTCTGGACGCCGCCCATCGAGGGGACATCCAACTCGAGCGCGTATCGACCGGGAGGCAGGTCGCGGAGCCGAGCTTCCAGGGCGGTCGCCCGTGTGGTCTACGCCAGGGGGAGCAAGGTTACGGACTCCTCGGGACCGCCCGCGACATCGGGGAGGCGGACGACGCGGACCCCGGCGAGCAGGTCGGCGCGGAGACTCTGGTCCTTGAATTTTGCCATCACCTCGACGGGGTCGCCGGGGCGATAGGTCGCCTGCGGCGTGCCGAACCGCACTTCGCGATTGCTCGCGCTCAGTGGCCGGTCGGCGGCCCAGCGGACGACCTGCCCCCAAAATCGGTGGTGATACAGGCTGTCCGCCCGGAAGCGCCAGCGCCAGGTGGAGTCGAGGCCGACGAATAGCACCCGGCCGAATCCGTAATTGTGTCGCGCGATCACGACGTTTCGCCGCTCGCGCTCCTCGAGCGGGAGTGTCCTGTCGCCCGGATCCTGCCACCCGGCGAGCGCGGTCGCCCCCGGCTTGGCCCGGCCCGCGACGGCCCAAGGCCAGGGCCGGGGGAAGCCGGCCCAGAGGGTCGTGTTGTCTGCCGGGTCGGCGTCCAGCTTCATGAACGGCGTCTCGGCGGCGGCACGAGTCAGGCTCAGGGCGAATCCGCGTTCCGGCTCGAGGATGCGCGTCTGCTCGACGGGCAGGAGGCGATGGAGGACATCGTCTGCAGGGAAGGCGCGCGGCATGAACCGTTTGCCCGCCACGAGGACTAGTGTCCCGCCATCGCCGACGAACTTCTCGAGTGCGTTGCGCCGTGCTAAAGTCAGGCGGGCCGGGTCCACGTCGCCGAGGATGACGAGCGCGTGGGTTTCGTTCGTCGGCCAGAGTCTCGCTGGCAGGTCGAGCGCCTCCTCCTGGGAGGGCGTGAGCCGGTCGTTCAGGCGTGGCTGGTCGAAGACGACGCGATCGAGCTTCACGAGCGTGTCTCGCTTCAAGGCGGTCTCGAGGTAGTGATACTCCCACCGCGCCTCGCCATCGACGAGCAGCACGGACGCGCGATCCGCGACGACGTTGATCGTCGCCGAACGGCGGTCTTTGGCGTCGGCCTCCCAGCCGTCCTCGGGCCGCGCGGGGCGGATCGTCGCCGATAGGGACAGCGGACCGGCCTCGTCGAGAGTGATCTCGAACCGATCGCGGTGCAGGCGGTCCTTGCCGTCATGTTTCACAGAACGGGTGTCCAGAATCTTCCGATCGCCCGTCGCCAGCTCGAGGACGTAGTCGCCCGCCTTCTGGCCGGCCAGTTTCGCCTCGACCTCGACGACGACATCGACCCCCTTGTACACCGCCTGGTCCGGGCCGCGCAGCGACACGACGGACAGCGTCGGCGGGGAACGACGATCGCCCAGGACGATGGAGTGGACGGGGATTTCGTCCTGGCCGAGTTTCGCCGCCTCGGCCATTGGTCCCGGTCCCTGGTTGTGCTGCCCGTCGGTGAGCAGGACGACGGCCAACACCTTCCCCTTTCCCTCGCTCGCCCTCTCTCGCGCTCTCTCGAGGGCGAGGCGCAGGTCCGTGCCGTCCGCCGATGCCTCGGGTTGGTCCTCGAGTCGGCCCGCGCGGACGACGCGATCGAAGTCGAATAGCTCGACGGCGTGTTTGTTGGACAGTCGAGAGAGCAGTCCCTTGTCTCCCGTGAGGAGACGGCGAGCCATCTCGGCCCGACTCATCGCATCGATGGCCGCACTGAGACGGGCGTGGAGTTGCCGCCGTTCCGCCTCCAACACTCGACGGCGGTCCGGCTTCTCGGCACGCTCTTCGGCTGTCAGCCAAATCGGTGGGCGACCCGCTTCGTAGTCCGCGATCCATCGCGTAATCCACCCCTCCACCTCCGGCGTGTGTCCGGCGATCAGCTTTCGGGCCAGGCGTAGCTTGTCCGCGGGTTCGCGGCCTGGGTCGAAGACCCCCATGCTCGCCGACCGATCGACGAAGACCAGCACCCGCCCCGGCTCCTCGACTTCGCGATCCCGCGCGTAGACCGGCCTGAGACAGACCAGCGCGAGGATGAGGCCGAACGCCGCCAGACGTAGCCCCAACAACCCCCACGCCGTCGCCCGGTGGACGAGGCGCAATTCGTAGCGGTAGAGGACGACGAGGAGCGTGAGCGAAACGATCGGCAGCGCGACGACGAACGGCAGCCCCGCGCCGGGGAGTGTGAACGAGAGGGAAGCGTCGGACCAGGGCAGAGGGATGGATAGCAACTCGTCGTCCGCCTTGTGGCGAAGACCCCACCCCCCAACCCCCTCTCCTTCGAGGAGAGGGGGAGCAGGAGGCGTGTCTATGGGCGTCACGTCCCCCATCGGCGGCATTGCTCCCCCTCTCCCTGCGGGAGAGGGGGTTGGGGGGTGAGGTCTTTTCTTACTGGGGATGAGACCGTCACGGAGCCTTCGGCTTCTCGATCCGTAAATACTGCTCGATGGCCTCCGAGGTGGCGGGGTAGATCCGCACCGGGCGGACGCCGAGATCGTCCATCCGCTTCGCGTCGAACCCCGGCGAAGTCGGGATCGGCTCGACCTCGTAGGCTCCAATCTTGCGCTTCGATGCCCGGAGCGGGATCAGATACCGTCCAGGGGTGGTAAAGTCTTCGGGCGTCTTCTCGTTCGGGCGGCGGGGGAGAGGGCGGCACTGGTCGAGGTCGAGGATTTCGATCTTATCCCCGACCTTTATCGGAGCCTCGCCCTGACCGGGGGGCGGGAAGAGGATCTGCTCGATCACCACCTCGCGCATCGGGTCCTTCACCTCTGCGACGATGTCGATGCGCGAGGTCATGATCTGCGGGCGGGAGAGGACGAGCGGGGCGTTCGTGGCCGTCAACGGGCGCGTCGCCACGAGGTAGACGAGGTAGCCCAGCCACCCGACGAACAGAGCCGCAGTCAAGACGAGACGGCCGGCCAGCAGATTCATCAGCGGTCCTCCTCCGGGTCGTGGGGCAATTCGATGCGGTAGTCTCGCGCGAGCGCCTCGTCGAGGTCGTAGATGTCGAAGAAGTCCTTGCGGTCGTCGCGGGCCGTCTTGTTCATCAGGCCCGCCTCGATGAGGTTGAAGACGATCTCCCCGAAGTCGCCCGTCCGGTCGATGCCCCAGAGTCGGAACACCGTTCGCGCCATCAGCCCGAACTCGCGCTGCGCCAGGTCGCGGATGCCGCCCAGGAGCTGCTGCCCGCTGACGTGAGATTCGTCCCCGGTCTCGACTTCGGTACTCTGGCTCCTTCCCATCATCGAAAGCGTGTGCGACAGCGCGGCGAAGACGAACTCGTAGGCCTCGTAGGCGTACCGGGAGTCCCGGTGGATGAGCGCTTCGAGTTTGGGGTGGTGCATGGAACCGATCCTGAACTTCGCTGATCCGACTACCGACCCAGGCGGGTGAGGATGTCGCTCGCCGGGACGGGCAGACGACGGCCGTCCTCGAACTCGACGAGCACCTTCTTCGCGAGGAGTTCCTGCGCGAGGACTCGGCCCTGTCCCTTGGCGGTCAACACCCGCGTGCCGACCGGCGGTAGCTCGGCCTGGTGTTCTTCGTAGACATCCTGCTCGAAACGGAGGCAACACTTGAGCCGGCCGCAGCGCCCCGAGATCTTCGTCGGGTCGAGCGTCGATTTCTGGAGCTTCGCCATCCGCATCGACACCGGCGGCATGACGGTCATGTGGGTGTTGCAGCAGACCGGCTTGCCGCAGTCGCCGTAGTCCGCGAGGAGTTTCGCCTCGTCGCGGACGCCGATCTGGCGCATCTCGATGCGCGTCTGATATTCGCGGGCGAGATCCTTGACCAGTTCGCGGAAATCGACGCGCTTCTCGGCGAGGAAGTAGAAGACGACCCGCTCCCCGCCGAACAGGCATTCCACGTCGATCAATTCCATCTGGAGGTGACGCTGTTCGATGAAGCCGCTGCACACGTCCAGCGCGCCGGCCTCCCGCTTCTCGAGTAGGTCTCGGGTGATGCGGTCGGCGTCCGTCATTCGGCGCACGATCTTCCCGGTGGTCGGCTCCTCGAGGAGTGCGATCGCCTGGGCCGAAGCGGTGCAGAGGACGGCCCCGAGTTCGTGCCCGCGCTCGGTGCGGATAACGATCTCGTCGCCTCGGGCGTAGGTTCCGCCTTCCGGGTCGAATTCGCCCAGGAATCGCGTCGCCCCGTGGCGGACGATCCAGTTGGTGGACATGGATGCTCCTCGCTGCCCTCGACTCGAGTCGAGGAAAGGGCATTGTACGAGAGGGCGGCCGAATGGGAAGAGGGACTCGGTGGACGGATCGGGGTGGGTGGCCGGGATGGCGCGGCC
This sequence comes from Planctomycetia bacterium, assembly GCA_025356615.1. GTDB lineage: Bacteria > Planctomycetota > Planctomycetia > Gemmatales > Gemmataceae > JANXSH01. Next base: position 5,213 of record JANXSH010000366.1, read on the forward strand.
CCCGCGTTTGCCAACGACGAAGGCTCCCGAAGAGCGGAAAGATTTCGAGGCTCCATATCCAGGCTTGTCGGTCTGACTGTCTACGTTTCGTGGTGTGGGTCGCCCCACGCCCACTCGAGACTTGCCTCCGGCTGCCGGCCAGTTCCTACCGGGCGGGATTCGAACCCGCAGGGTTCCGACGGAAGGTTTCCGAGCTGGAGTCGTTACAAACTCATCTCCCTTCCCCAGGCTGCGCCTGGCGCAATAACAAATCTTTCGGGAACGTTGCGTCCCCAAGACTTTGCTTCACCATTCAGTCAGGGAGAACGCAGGCGTGCGTCTTCTCCCTGGCTTTCCGTTATTTGCCGTTCTTCCTCCTTCTCTTGCGGTTCACCTGTCGTTCTCTCGAACAGGTCGAGATAGGGTTTGTACGCGAATCGGCGGTTCCGCTCGTAGCCCGTCATCTCGGTCAGAAGACTTCGATTCACGAACTGCCTGACCAACTTGTTGGCGGTGCCGTAGGATGATTCCAGCCATTGCTTGACGAGGGTGACGGTGATGATCGGCTGTTCATAAAGGCGGTCGAGCAGCTTTAGCCCGCTCGTACTGCTGATCTCCGCGTGATCGCGGATCAGGAGCATGTGTTGTTCTCGTAGAGCAAGGATACGACGCGCGCAGGAGGTAGCTTCATGGCTGACCTCGGCCACCCCACGCAAGAAGAACTTCAACCAGCCTTCCCAATCCCCTTGTTTACGAACGGCGGTCAGGCGCTCGTAGTATTCGAGCCGATTCTGCTTCAGGAAGTAGCTCAGGTACAGCAGGGGCCGTTGCAGGACCGCGCGGGAGCAGAGCAGGAACGTAATCAGCAACCGTCCCACGCGACCGTTTCCGTCGAGGAAAGGGTGAATCGTCTCGAACTGGGCGTGCGCCAGCCCGCACCGGATCAGGATCGGCATCGATTCGTCGTGGAAGAACTTTTCCAGGTTCGCCAACGCCTCTTCCATTACGGGAGGAGGTGGAGGGACGAATGTGGCGGTCGTCAGAGTACACCCAGGCGGTCCTATCCAGTTTTGACTGCGACGGAACTCGCCAGGGGTTCTTTCGCTCCCCCGCACGTTTTCGAGCAAGACGCCGTGAATTTCACGAATGAGACGTAGTGAAACTGGAAGATCGCGTAGACGAGCCAAGCCGTGGTTCATGGCTGCGACATAATTGACCACCTCCCGGACATCCTTCGGGTGTTCCTCCCCCCCAGCATCGAGTTCGAACTGGAGTACGTCCTGAAGGGTACTCTGTGTCCCTTCGATCTGGGAACTCAGTACAGCCTCTTGGCGGACATACATGGCGACGAACAGGTCCGGGTTCGGGAGGGTCGAGGTTACTCCATCGAGTCTTGCCATTCTCTGGTCTGCGGCGGACAGGAGACGAACCATTTCCAGATCGAACTCGAGAGCAGGCTCGGGAGGCAACATGGACGGATGGAAGGCCCGGTATCCCGTTACTTGTTTCACGAATACGCCCGCGCGTGACATAAGACATACCTCCCGCGATCCATATTTCACGATGATGGAATAACCGCGTTGCATCCCTCTCCATATTGTACGAATGGATTAATATTTGAAACAAGGCAATCGCGATCCGTGTCATCTTTCCCACCCGCAACCGTATAGCATAGAGCCTGAACGAACTCCCTACCAGAACCGACGAGGTGAGCACATGGCACAGCTAGACGGCCCGACGTTGAAGTTACAAAAGGTGGTCCTCTACAAGCACGGCGTCGGCTACTTCGAGCGCGAGGGCCGAGTCAACGGCGACGCCACGCTCTCCTTGACCTTCAAACAGGCCGAGGTGTCCGACGTGCTGAAGTCGCTCACTGTCCTCGATCTCGACGGCGGGCACGTCGCCAGCGTCTCCTACGAATCGACGAAGCCGCTCGAGCAGCTCCTCGCCGATGTCGCCCTCAGCATTCCCGACGAGGGCAGCCTCGTCGGCCTGCTGCCGCAGATCAAGGGGGCACGGCTCGCCTTGTTCCCGGCGGGCGGCGAGCGCGTCGAAGGCGTCTTGCTCGGCGTCGATACCAGCGAACGCCGGTCCGCCGATGGCATCGTCCGGGTCGTCCTCGTCTCGCTGCTGGGCGACAACGGCGGCGTGCGCCAGTTCGACCTCGCCGACCTCACGCAACTGGAGATCCTCGACCCCGCCCTCCGTCGCGACCTCGATTACGTCCTGCGGACGCAACTCTCGGCGAAGAAGAAGGACGCCCGCACGTTCACGTTCTTCGCGCGCGGCGAGGGCGAGCGCGGCGTGCGCCTCAGCTACACACTCGAGGCGCCGGTGTGGAAGGCGACCTATCGCATCCTGCTCGGCGAAGAGAACAAACCGCCGCTCATCCAGGGCTGGGCCGTCGTGGACAACACACAAGACGAGGACTGGGAGGGCGTCGAGCTGTCGCTCGTGTCCGGCCTGCCGGTGTCGTTCGTGCATGACCTCTACACGCCGCGCTACATCCGCCGCCCCGTCGTCGAAGTCTCGGAGACGACCGGCGTCTTGCCGCCGGTGGTCGAAGGCGGGATGATGCTCATGGATGCGTCCTTCGCAGAGGAATCCATGACAGTAGGCGCTCCGATGGCCGCGATGATGGACGCCTCCCCGATGCGGCGGGCGCGCGGCGCGGGGGCCAAGGCCAAGCAGGCCGTGAGTTCGACGCCGACGCAGGTCCGCGAGCGGAAACTCGGCGACCTGTTCGAGTACACCATCGAACACCCCGTGACGATCCGCCGCAATCAATCCGCGCTGGTGCCGATCGTCCTGCGGCCCTTCGAGGGGCGGTCGGTCCTGCTGCACAACCGCGACACCCGGCCCGGCAACCCTATGCGCGCGGTCGAGTTCGCGAACACGACCGGCCTGACGCTGGAGGGCGGCCCCCTGACGGTCCTCGAGGGGGGCAGCTACGTCGGCGAGGCGATGCTCGACACGATCAAGCCCGAGGAGAAGAAACTCGTCCCCTACGCCGTCGAGTTGAGCGTCGCGGTCCTCGACAACGTCGATTCGCACAGCGAACACGTCCACCGGGTCGTCATCCGCAACGGCCAAGTGACGCAGCACTCCCGCGCGGTCCGTCAGACGACGTATCACCTCGACAACAAGTCGGCCACGGAGCAGGTCGTCTATCTCGACCACCCGCGCGAAGGGGGAACCTGGCACCTCCACGACACGGCGGAGCCGATCGAGACGACCGAGAACTACTGGCGATTCCGCTTCGCGCTGCCCGGCAAGAAGGTCACGCGCTTCGTCGTCAAGCAGCAACAGCCGACGCGCCAGGTGTTGAACATCAGCGGCTGGAACACGCAGAGTCTCGGCGTTTGGCTGGACCAGAAGCACGTCGATGCGCGCACCGAGGGCGTCCTGCGCCAGATCATCGAGGCGCAGAACCGCGTCGCCGACCTCGACGCCCGGCTCGTTCGCCTCCAGGACGAACGCAACCGCATCACGCAGGAGCAGGGACGAATCCGCGAGAACCTGACCGCGCTGGGTGACCGCGCCTCCGAGAAGGATCTGCGCGAACGATTCGTCCGCACGCTCAACACCCAGGAGGACCGCCTGGAGAAGATCGCCGCCGAGTTCGCCGCCGCGACGGTCGAACGCGACTCGGCCCGCGAATACGTCGGGCGACTCCTGGGGGCGCTGGAGTACGAGGGGGCGGTGAAGGGGTGAGCGAAACTGGTGGGTGCGTCGAGCGGCTACGGCCCGTCGTACTCAGGCACTCGCTATCGATGAACCACACGTATCGCCTCGACCAACTGGGTTCCGTCCGACCTCTTCGTTGGCATTCTTTGTCGGCTGCCCCAAAATAAAGCACAGAGGGAACAGAAGACAATAAAGAAGGCTGGAATACAGGAACAATGCAAGACCCGAGGATCGCCTGCTCCGGTTCCTCTCTTCGGTCGTAACGTGCCTCTGTCCCTACCTCCCGACAAGGAGGTGGGATATTTCTCAGGGCAGCGAACCTCTTCCCCGCCTTGACGCTTCCGTGAGAAGTGTTACCCTGAACAGACACCATTCGCGGAGGACACACGATGAGCATCCTGAATCACCTCGGCGGCCTGGCACTCAAGGGAGCGGCAGAGGGTGCCGCCCACCTCACGGGCGTCGGCGCGATCGGCGCTGGCGCTGAGGTAATCGCGGGCCTCCTCCAGAAGCAGTTCAGCGACAATAGCCAGCGCCTGCCCAAGGCGATCGAGAGGGCCGCCACTCGCGCCTGGCGCGCTGTCGAGGTGTCCCTCGCGGGCCGGTCGTGGTGGGACCGCTGCAAGCTCACGCTCGCCACCGGCGACGACCGCGCGATCCGCAAGCAGGTGCAGGCGTATCTCGACGCCAACCCGCTCGACGGCGTCGATGGTCACGGGCCGGACTTCCGCGCCCAATGCCTGGCCCAATTGCAAGCGGCGCGGAAGGCGGGTTTGCTCGATCGGGGCAAGATCGACCCCGACGCGATGGCCCGGCAGGTCGGCGACCTCTCACGATTCGGCGATAAGGCGGCGACGGTCGACGCGGAATATCGGGTTCTCGTCTCGATTAGCGACAATTTACGCCGTGAGGGATACGAAGCGCTGGCGACGTTCCTGACTCTGCGCCCCGCCGAGGGGCCGCCGCTGCTGGTCGCGGCCATGCGCTACTTCTTCCAGCGCGAGGTCGAGTCGGACCAGAAATTGTTCCAGGGACTGAGCTACGCCCGGCTCGAGAGTCTCGGCTCGGGCCAACGGGCCGGCTTCGGCGACCTCGCCGAGGCGATGGACGCGGGGGCCGAGCGGCTGGCGAACCTCCTGTCGGACGTGCAGGCCGTCGTCGTGCAGACGCACGGCGACGTGCTGGACATCAAGGCCGAACTCGCGCGCCAGGGCAAGCAGATGAGCGAGCTGGGCCAGGCCGTCCTCCAGGCGTTGTCACAGCAGCAGCTCGACAAACGCGAATTGCACAGCGGCGATAGCTTCTCGATCCGCAACGAGGACGAACGCCGACTCGTGCGCGACCTCGTGCGGCGCTACCGCGCCTCGCCGGTGGAGGATCGGAGGCGAATGCCGGCACTGCTCAATGCGGTCGGCAAGCTCGAGGTGATGTCCGGTGATTTCGACGCGGCGGAGAAGGACTTCCGCGAGGTGACGACGATGGTCGGCGACGGCCCCGCGAAGGCGGAGGCGGCGTACAACGCCTACCGCGCGTCGCTCGAGCGCCGCGCCTGGGTCGAGGCGATGGGGTTCCTCCGCGAGGCCGTGGCGATGGACCCGGCGCGGTTCGCGCCGTTCCCGGTGGACAAGTACGAGCCGGAGAAGATCCTCGGCGCGGGCGGCTTCGGCGTCGCGATCCTGTGCCGGAATCGGCACAGCGGCGGCAAGGTCGTCATCAAGACCCTGCGCCGCGACGGCCTCGACCGTGACCTCAGCGAGGTGTTCCGCGAGGCCCAAGCGCTCGAGGAACTCGAACACCCGGCCATCATCCGCATCCGCGATTGCGACTACGCCGATTCGGCGCGGACTCGGCCCTATTTCGTCATGGACTTCTTCGCCGGGCAGACGCTCGCGGAGCATGTCGAGCAATACGGCCCGCTCGAGCCGGGGCAGGTCGTCGCGCTGGCGAAACTGATCGGCTCGGGGCTGGAGCGAGCGCACGCGCGCGGCATCCTGCACCGCGATGTCAAGCCGGCCAACATCCTCGTTCGGCCCGTCGGCATGAATTGGGAGGTGAAGCTGATCGATTTCGGCCTGGCGCTGAGGGCTACCGAGGGTGTCAGTACTGCGAAGGGGTCGATGGATAAGACCCTCGCCGGTGTCAGCCTCGCCGGGACGCTCGGCTACGCCGCCCCCGAACAGCTGGGCAAGCTGAAGGGAGTCGCCGTCGGGACGTACTCCGATGTCTACGGCTTCGGCAAGACGTGCTGCTTCGCCCTGTTCGGCACGGCCCAGCCGACCTTCCAGCACTGGAAGACGTTGCCGTCGTACCTCGCCGAGCTGCTGGGCCGATGCCTCGACGAGACGCCGCGCGCCCGGCCGCAGAACTTCGCCGAGGTGTTGCGCGAACTCGACAGGCCGATGCCCAAGAAGCGGGTCGAAGAGGTGCCGGTCCTGGAAGCACTGCCCGTGGAGGCGATTCCGGTTCGGCCCGTGGCGAAATCGGCTCCGCGCCCGCAGGCGGACAGGGATCGGGAGCGAAGGAGGGACAGCGATCGCGACGGGCTGCGCAAGACAGGCCCGTCCGGTGGCAGAAGCGTTGCCGTCGTGGCGTGCCTCATGCTGCTGCTCGTCGGCGGGGGAACCCTGTTCATGCTGGCCTGGAGATCGCCCTCTGTATCTGTAGTCCATCCGACGGTCAGCGGGCCACGGGAAATGGTGACGGACGGAAGGAACTTCGGCATGCAGTCCGCCACCAGCAAATGGCCGCCGGATGTCGCCAAGATCGAGGAGATCAAGCCCGAGGAGTTCCCGGCCATCCTTGCGGAGTTGAAGAAGAAGCCGGACCTGCCGCGTCTGCGAACCATCGCTGGTCGGCTCATGAAGACGACTCCGAGGGAGGACCAGAAGAAGCATTACCTATTCTACGAGCGGATGATGGAACTCAACAAGAAGGGTGGGGGGCCGAAGTCGGCGGAACTGGATCGCATCGAACAGGACGACGACATCCGGCAAGTGTCGCTGGCCCTTCAGCCGCTACTAATGAAAGAAGAGAACGAGTACCAATGGTATGGCGCGAAGGCGTGCCAGAAGTGGGGCACGGAAGAGAACGTCGTGGCGCTGATCGGCGCGGCGGATACCAAAACCCCTGGAGGCGATACCGTCCGCGGCGCGGCCTGCCATGCCCTGGGTGTGATCGGCGACCCGCGTGGCATCCCGGTCGTCATCAAGAGAGCCAAGGACCAATGGGATTCGGGCCATCAAGCGGATGAGCTTATCGCAGCATTCGTCGCCTTCGGGCCGAAGTTCGAAACCGACCTCTTGTCCCTGTTGGAGGAACCGAACAGTAGAAAGATCGCTATCAAAGCCCTGGGTCAGATCGGCACCAACAAGAGTATCTTGCCCCTGAAGACGTATGGAATCCAGGGCGAGGCGGACTCGGCCATCCTGGCGATCCAGAGACGCCACCAGAAGTAGGACAAGTGATCGGGACCACCACCTATGCCTGATCCCGATAGCCCCCTGGCTCGCTCGCTCGAGCCGAGCCAGGGGCCGAGCGAAGCGCTCGCCGTCTGTCGGGTTTGTCGCGCGGGCGTGCCACCGGCGAACTACGATGAACACCTCCGGCTCGTCCACGGGCTGTATGCGTATCGCGGCGTCCACGCCGGGCGTGACGATATCCTCGACCTCATCCTCGACGACCTGCTCGCGTTCACGCCCGCTGACCCGGCGTGGCAGGCGCTCGCGCGACTGGCCCGCACGGAGAATCCGGCCGATCCCGTGCGAGCCGCCGCAGACCTGTTCGTCCCCGGCCTCGCGCGCGTCGATCGCACGCTCCAGGTGCCGATGTGCCGTGCCCTGGCAGCGCTCCTCGCGCCGGGGAACATGGACTTGCTGCTCGTTCTGGCCGTCCGGCCCGAGCCGGTCGCCCGAATCGTTGCACTCTTCGGCCTCGTCGATCCGGCCTCGCTGGACCGGCGGGGGATGCGGGCGGCGCGCGAACTGCTCGCGGACGACGCCCTCGGCAGCGATGTCCGTTGCCAGGCGCTAGCGGCGTTCCTCGCCCGCCTCGAAACGCCGGACCAGGCGACCGAGCAACTCCTCAAGCTCGCGGCGAAGATGGGCAAGACGCACACGCTCGAACTCTTCACGCAACTCGAACAGCGACTCGGGCCGCACCCCGCCCTCGCGGAGGTCCGAACCCGGCTCGAGAACCGCATCCGCATGAGCTGCCCGCGCTGCGCCGTCGAGATGCGCCAGCCGCAGATGCAGGTACACCTCTGGCACGAACACCGGCTCCTGCTCGACGGCCTCCGGGTGCGGGATCCGTGGGATGTCGTCACCGAGTGGCTCGACTCCGCCCGGCCGAGCCATGATCTCGAGTTGCTCGGTCGGGCACGCATCGCCGCAGAAAAACTCGACCCGAAGGGCGGGCAGAAGCGGATCGCCCGACTCCTCGTCGCGCGGGGTCTGGCCGACGATCGCGCGAAACAAGAGCTACTCAATGACGCCTCGGCCCAACATGCGAGTTGCTGCCCGAATTGCTTCGCCTTCGTGAGTGTGCCGCGCGAAGACGGGCCGCTCCGCGTGCGGTACAAGGCCGGCCGACTGGAGGGGGCAGGTTATGCCGTGAGCCTCGACGAGACGGGCCTACGGCCCCTGTTGCGCGTGCGAACCCCAACCGAGACGATCCACGATGGCCCCGAGCCGGGTGGATCGCTGACGCCCGCTGGCGCTGCGTTCCTCGCGTCGGCTGCGTTCGTGGGTGTTGCCCTGCTCTTCGCTTCCGTTTGGCCGGGCAGTATGGGCGGGCCGCTGCGGCCGGTCTTGATCCTCCTCTTCGTCGCCTCGCTGGTGCATTTCCTCGTCCGACTCGGATTGCGCACGAGAACACCCCTTCGCGAGCGCATCGTCGGCCACTCGTGGCAAACGCTCGTGCCGCGATTGCACTCCGGGGGCTACGTCCTCGCCGACTCCGCCTTCGTCGCGGGCCTGGCGCGTGTGGGTGGGGACGCCGTCGAGGACGAGACCCTCGGGGAGATGGTCCGCAAGACCGCCGCCGCCCTCGATCGCGGCGAAGCCCCCGCGAGCCACCTCGCGGCCCTGCTCCGCCTCCAGATCGAGCGTGCCGTCCACGAAGACGGGGCGGACCCGGTGCCGTTGGTCGTCCGGCACCTCGTCCGGTGCTTCACCGGCAAGCGGTCGATGATGCTTGCGCATCACTTACTCGACGATTGGTCCACCGACTGGTGGTCGCGGGGCAATCTCGCCCGGCTGCGCATCTTGTTGTGCGATCAGGCTTTCGAGGCGGGCTTCGAGGTCGCGACCCTGCTCGAGGCCGCCAGTCACGCCCCGGCCCTCGGGGCCGCCCTCGGCACCGGCTCGCCGCGCTCGCTCGCCGCTCTGCGTCTGGTCTGGTCGCAGCGCCCGACCCGCCCGTGGGACCGTCTCGGCGAGGTAAAGACCGCCTTCGAGTTGGCCCATAGCGCAGTCCACGTCGAGATCCTGGGCCAGCACCCGGATGTGCTCCTCTGGTTGAATCAGCCCGACACGCTCGTCGGCAACGCCAACGAGACCCCGACGGCGGCTACGATCCTCTTCACGCTGCGCGGCGTGTGGTTGCAGTCGGAGTTGTTCGTGATCCCCCCGCGCGTCGTCGAGG
>JANXSH010000377.1 GCA_025356615.1 Planctomycetia bacterium
GGTCGGTAATGACCGGCTCGAAGACCTGGCTGCCGGACATCCCGAAGAAGATGATGCGATTGTCCAACAAGATGTCGCCGGTGCCGTACTGGCGTTGGCGGGCGTAGTCGCGGGATCGCTGGTTGCGGAGGGTGCCTCCCAGCGGGTGAATCATCTCGGACAGTGTGTCGTACTCCTGATTGATCTCTTCCGGGCGGCTCATCCCGAGCCGCCCGGTCGGCGCGAGGCTCGATCCGGGTCCGGTATCGGTCCTCGTGCCGGATTGGCATACTTACCCATCCGTGGCGGTTACTGTCCTGGCGTCTCCGAAGGCGTTTCGGCCTCGATCTCGGCGGTCGGGTCGGTCATGTCCCCCTGGACGGCCTGCTCTTCGACCGAGGAAATCTGGTCGGCCTCAGACGCTTCGGAGTCGAGCGCGACATCCTCGTACTGGGCCGATTCGAGAATGAGGTCGAGCGCCTCGCGCTCGATCATCTCGGCCATGAGTGCCTCCATCATCTCTTCCTTCTCGAGGCGGGCGCGGACCTTACGCGGCGATTCGCCGCTCTGGTCGGCCATCCGCTCGATCTCGGCGGTGATGTCGTCCTCGTCGATGTCGATCTTTTCCTTCTCGGCGATCTTCTGGAGGACGAAGTGTTCCTTGAGCGTCATGGCCGTCATCTGTAGGATGTCCTGCTCGAGGACGCGGGTGCGCTTCTGGATTTCGGCCTCCGACATGCCGTCGGCCCTCATCTCCATGATACGCCGTGACATCGCGCGGTGCGCCTGGCTGCGGAGGAGGCCCTCGGGCAGCTCCCACTTCGCGGCGGCGTTGATCGCCTCCATGATCTGCATGCGGGCGGACCGACGCTGTTCGTGTGCCAGGTTGCGCTCCAGCGCGGCCCCGAGCAGCTCGTCGAACGCCTCCGCCGAGCGGACGCCGAAGGTGGTTTCGCAATACTCCGGGGTGAGTTCGGGCAGGCGGATCGTCTTGACATCCTTGACCACCATCGTGGCGTGGAGCGTCTTGCCGGCCACCCCCCCTGCGGCCGCCTGGGACATCTGCACGTCGATCGTGCGCGTGTCGCCGGCCTTGGCCCCCCTGATTTGCTCGCCGAACTTCTTGGCGATGCCGTCCTTGAACGCCAGTTGGCGCTCGACGCGGAGGGTGGTTTCTACGAGTTTGCCCACCTCCTTGTCGCCATCGAGGACGTTCATGTCGGCAATGACCAGGTCGCCGATCTCGACCTGTCCGTTTTCCTTGGGGACGATCTGACCCTGGTCGGCGAGCAGTCGGCGGCGCGTCTCGGCGACATCCTCGGCGGTGAACGTCTTGATGGGTCGCTTGAGTAAGAGTCCCTTGTATTCGGGCAGGTCGAACTCGGGCCGGACCTCGACATCGAACTCGTAGACGAGCGGGCCGTCCTTGGGCAGGTCGATTTTGGAGGGGTCGATCTGCGGCGGGCTGAGCGGAGCGACATCGTGGTCCTCGCCGAGTTGCTCGAGGCTGGCGAGCAGCACCTCACCCTTGACCTGCTGGGCCACGTCCTTGAAGAACCGCTTCTCGATCAGCCGGCGCGGTGCCTTGCCCGGACGGAAGCCCGTCAGACTGGAGTCGAGGGCCAGCTTGTTGAAGTGGTCCTTCATCCGGTCCTTGATGTCTTCCTGATTGACGACGACGCGGATGTGCTTCTTGCAAGGCCCGATGTCCTGCATCGTCACTTCTTGACGAAGTTTCTTGGAGCCTTCCTCGACCGGGGTCACGACGGCCGTCGTGCTTTCCTCGGGTGGGTTCTCGACTGCCGTAGCGCTGTCGTCGGATCGGAGTTCATCGGTCATGATAGCCTGCTTTCCTCTCGAGTCTCGTCCTTCGCCGCATCCCTGGAGACTCCGCTCTGGGAGAGGAAGGATGCGTGAGCCTACCTTGGATCGATGTATTCTAGGGGGTCTGCCGAGAGAAGGAAGTCCCCGAGCCATCAATCGCGCGGTTTCTTGGAAACGAAAAAGGCCCGGAGAAGGTCTCCGGGCCGAAGAGCGGGTGATGGGGCTCGAACCCACGACATTCACGTTGGCAACGTGACGCTCTACCACTGAGCTACACCCGCAAGGATGTGTACACGAATCATACCGGCGCGAGCGCGGAAGGCAAGGGGAAAAACGCGAGAGTTCGCATGTTCTCCAAGTCTGGAAGTCGAGGATCGAACGGACGCTCAGCGTGAGATGCCCGATAGTTCCAGCATGCTCGGCCCGTCGGCGAGAGAGAACTCGACCTCGTTGAACGTCGAAAAGGGGATTTCGAGAACCTCTCCATCGCTGAACAAGATTCGGTGCAGAAACCCTCGTCGGCGATCGGAATTCATCAGCACCTCATCGCACAACCAGTGCTTCCGGAGTTTGGAGAGGGGCCAAGGGTCGGGGGCGTCATGGACGCAGACCCGATCGAGCAATCCGTACACGAACGTGCGAAAAGTGTCATCCTGTTTCAGAAGTAGGACGGCGTTTGCCACCCAGTAGGGGGACGGGAACATCTCTGAGGGGACATGAGGGCCGATCGCGGGTTGCACCTTCTCTGACAGGGCGAGAAATTCGGCGTCGTGGAGATACCTGTCGGCAAGCGCCCGGACATGCGAAGGCATTTCTCCACGACATTTCCCCAGGTAGGCTTCGTACTCGGCCACGGCTGCTTCCCATTTGACCTCGGCCTCGTCCACCACATCCTCTCGGGGCGACTGGAGTTGGGCGTACAGGTCTCGGGAGAAGAATCTCATGACGGAGTCAGTAGGCTTTGCGATGGTCGGTTTCATAGAAAGAGTGCCCTCGGGGCGGTCTTGGGTCAGGCTGGAAATGAGGTAGTGCCCTGGAACCAGCGCTGCGATGGGGCCGCTCCAAAGCAACGCTTCCGTTCGCCGTCCTTTCGATGTGCCCGGCCAGCCGACGGTTAGCCCCCGAGTTCCGGCCGCACACGACGATGTCCAACCCGTTTCTACGTCTTTCGACTGCCGTTGGCAGATCAATGAGTAGACCCTTCACAACAGCCTCGAGTGGGAGGGAGAGAGTCATACCTGGTCTCGCTTACGGAGGAGCGTGGCCATTGCCATGGCCGATTCCGCAGGATGAAATCCTTTTATACCCCGATCGCGGATGTAGGCGTCGCACTCGGACGCCAGCTGCTCCCAGTCACCGACGACGGGAGAAGAAGAGGAGGCTAACGCTTCCAATCGGAAATAATAGCCCAGTAACGGGACTGTCCAATCACTCTCCTCCCTCGAGCCGGGAGGATCCCACTCTTGGAGGTTCTTGATGGTGTCTGCGGCCGCAGCGCGGACGATTGCGTTCATTGCCGTAATCTGGTCCTCGAGGGGTAACTTTTCACGACACAAGCGCTCTGCCCGCCTGCGGCGTTCTTCTATCACCCAATAGATCGCCACAGAGATCACATAGGCCAAGATCGTGAGGGCAACCGCGATCGTTCCGTAGCTTCTCACTCTCCATTCTCCCAACAGTGTCCGGCACGTTTTGTGCTGGGATGCCCTGGGCTTGCCCCAGGGAGGTTCACGTTGGTCGCTACAGAGGCGAAACGACCGTGAAGCCCTCCCCAGGGCAAGCCCAGGGCATCCCAGCACAAAACGTGCCGGACACTGTTGCCAAGGACTACAAGAAATCGATGAGGACCATCTTCGTCGAAGAACTCCCGGCACGGAACTATCGTGCCATTCCT
>JANXSH010000023.1 GCA_025356615.1 Planctomycetia bacterium
TCGACGCAAACTGCTTCGCTGAGGGCACGTTTTTCAAAGACTTGGCAAGGAGACTATATCGTTCCTCCTTTGCCGGCTTGGGTTTGCGCCGATAAAATAACTCCTAAACCCTAGACAGACATTCGGCGTTCGCTCGATCGGGATCATCGTTTGCATGATTCGTTCCTCCTTTGATCTCGCCTTACATCGTCCATCACGCCCATCCGCGTCACTCCTCTCCCAGCCAGCCCTTGTCGAACAAGGATTGGCCTCCCCGCGAGGAATGGAATCCGTATCCCGCCAGGACGACCACAGCGCCCAGCGCCAGGAGGCCGCTGCTGGCATACCATGCGGACAGGTCCGTCGTTATAGGGAACCACAGGGTGTTGATGACGAAGGAGGCCGTGATGATCGTGAGGGCACCGAAGCGGATGAGCAGCCCGAGCATCAGCAGATTGTTCAGGGCGAAGAAGAGCCAGCTCCACGAGGGCGATAGCACTTCGCCGTCGATGGCGTTGATGACCGTCCAGATTAGCACATAGCACAGACTGGCCAGCCTCGGTTTGCGCAGGAGTACGCGGAGCAGCAGGAGGAACAGGAGGTTGAAGAAGAACGCGGCGCGGAACGAGTACACGAGATTGATCAGGAAGTTTCCCACCCAGTAGCCACGGACCTGGGTATTCGGCACCCACCAGTCCCACCACGGCATCGGGGCAGGCTCGCCGAGCCAGCCGGGAACCTGGTTGCCAAGCTGGCCCACCACCGTGAACGCGACGCCCCCCAGAACGCCTACCAGGAGGTCACGGCCCACCAGGGGGTCGCGGAATCGGCCGGACAGCAGGCGCGTCCAGGAGATGACCGTTTCCGGCCACCAGCGGCGCACGAACGGCTCCAGGGCGAGGTAGGAGAAGGCGACCAACGCGGACCAATAGAGGGCGAAGGCCAGGCCCATGACGAACAGTCTCAGTTCCGCCCTGTCGAAGACATGGTGGGTCTCGAACGCCCATACTAGCATCTGGATGGCGAAGACCCAGACGCCCAGACGAAACGCCCCCCGGCGGTCGGCACGCCCGGAGCGGAGGCTGTAAGGCCCCAGCACGAACATCGCCATCAGCAGCAGGACGAATAGATGGAACTGGGAGACGGCTGACCCCGAAAGGCTGGCCCCTTGCACCGCGTCCCCAGGGTCGAGGCCCGTCCACGCAGTCACCACCACGAAAGACACCACACGACCTCGATAGGTGCCCGCCTCCACGCGAATCGATTCGTCGGCCTGGTCCGCGAGCGTCCCCTCCCAGACATACCGTGTGTCCGCGAACACGGGAGGCACATAGGACGGGGAGGCGCTTTTCTCGAAGCGGGAGAGGTCCAGGTCGGCGGAGGCGAACCACTCCGACCAGTTCGGGAGCTTTTCCTCGGGCGAGTCCTGCTCGGACGGGACTCTCACGAATTCCAGCAACCGGCCCTGTACATCCAGCTTGACCCCGGCCATGCCTGGGACCACCTGCGCGGGATCATCCCAGGTGACGCGACTGACTTCGATGGACCCGGCGTAGGGGTAGAAGAGGTGGGGGACGAGGTGTCGGGGGCTTTGGCGATACCAGTAATAGATGGCGGCTGCCGGTCGCCGATTCACTCGCTCCCACCGGGTTGGGGACGGATCATTCTTCTCCACCCAGCGTAGGAAGTTCAGATCGTGGTCGAAGCCGCCCGCACTGTCGAATCGCTCGTCGAGTCGCGCCAGTTTCAGGACCTCACGCGCCTTCCGGGCAAGCGCGTCCGTCGGTTCGGGAAGCCCGACCCGGCCTACCAACATGACCCGATCGTACAGCAGCAGGAACACCGCCAGTCCGATCGAGACGGCGGCCAGCAAGGCGACCCCGCGCCCAGGAGACATCACGCCCGATTCCCCTGCATTCGCCACCATTTCTGGGGAAGGCGTTTCGCCCGCAGCCAGCGCTGCCAATAGCGGGTCGCCGCCCGGTAGCGCTGCCGCCACTGCCAAAGCGGAGGGCGGACGGCTTCGCGGCTCTCGTTGCAGGCAGCGCAGGATCACCCGCTCGACGGCTGGGTCGAGATCCGAGACGTGGCTGGACGGGCTTGGCGGCGAGGACTTCTCCTGCAACCTTACCAATTCCGCCCGTGACGCTGCCTCGAACGCCTTCTTGCCCGTGAATATCTCGTACAGCACCAGCCCCAATGCGAAGATGTCGCTGCGGGCAGTGGCTTCCTTGCCCGACAACTGCTCCGGGGCCATGTACGCCGGAGTACCGGTGCTGGCGTCGGCTCCGGTAATCTGCTCGGCAACGCGAGCCAGGCCGAAGTCCGCGATGCGAACCTGTCCACGGCCATCGAGCATGACGTTGGCCGGCTTCAGATCCCGGTGGATGACGCCTTGGTCGTGGGCAGCAGCCAGACCCAGGCAGAGTTGGCGAGCGATCTCCACACCCTTGTCAGGAGGCAAGCGGCCGATCCGGCGGAGCAGCGAGGCCAGGTCTTCGCCATCGATGAATTCCATCGACAGGAACGGCTGGCCGTTCGCCTCGCCGATGTCGTAGACGCGACAGACATTGGCATGAGAAATCTGACGGGTCAAGCGAACTTCTTCGTGCAGGTAGGCGAGGGCACGCGGGTCGGCTCCCCATCCGTCCGGCAAGAACTTCAGCGCCACGGCTTGACCCAGGCGCAAGTCGTCGGCGCGATAGACTTCGCCCATGCCCCCCTTCCCCAGCCGACTGACGATGCGGAAACGGTCCGCAACCACCTGCCCCGGTACGAAGCGGGGCAAGTGCGGCGAGGGAGATGGGGGCAGTCGGGGTTCAGAGGAAGACTCGTGGTCCACCGGCTGGTACGGGTCGGTCGGCTCGCCGCCCTGAGCCGCCACCGCCACCCCGCAGGCTGGACAGAAGCGGCTCGTCCGAGGTAGTTCCTGACAACAAACAGGGCATGTGTGCATGAATCGGAACAACTCCACCGAGGAGCAATCGAAGTACGATCAGCGATGTGGCGCTATCGAGACCAGCATTTCGCAGCCCAACCTGGTACAGTAGTTGCAACCTTCAAAAAACGACGCAAGCTCCATCCATAAGATGGTTTGTGACCAAACAGACCAACCCCGTGGTGGAGCATGCGTCATCAATAGTCTACGCTGAAAGCCTCGAGTGTCCACGCGCACGCCCGCGCCCTGCTGGTCGAAGAGATGGAGATGCGCGACTACAGCCCTTCGCTGTCGGCCTCCCTGACCGTCTCGATCCTGCTGCTGGCCGCCTGCGGGCAGACCTCCCTCTCGGCCGCGGCACCACCAGACGCCAGAAGAAGGCCAGCACACGCCACTCGTTCACCTACGCCACTATCGCCGTGCTGACACTCTGGGGTCGCTTCACCGTCGGCCTGATGTCGGTCCGCCCCCCCATGCGTCTGACGACCCTGGTCGAGGGGGCTGCTGGTGCAGGCCCGCGCGGCCGGCCTCGAGGTCCTCTACCTGATGGCGGATAAGGAGTTCTACGCGGCGGAGGGGATCGACTACCTACAGAAGGCCGACGTGGCGTTCCTGATACCGGCCGCGCTCGAGCCTAGCAACAAGCACCTCTACGACCCGAAGGTGGAGGTCGGCTGGTACGAGTACAGCTGGACGGCCAAGCGGACGCGCCTGGACGCCAAGAGGGAGAAGAGGGTCAACAGAGGGAAGCGAACGGTGAGCGTCAAGGCGTGCGTGGCGCGAGGCGAGCTATCGGCAACTGGGGCAGTGCCTGGCGAGGACGAGCAGCAGGAGCGAGCGGCTGCGGCTGCTGCTGGTGGGGGTAGCGCTGCTGCTGGGCAACCTGTGGGCGTGGCTGCACTCCGAGGTGTTCAGCCGGGGTGCGTTGTGCGAGACCCAGCTGGAGCTGGCTCGGATGCGGCTGATACAGATGTTCGTCGGCTTGGCGGCGGAGATTGCCTCTCGACTAGGAGGCTCTATCGACGAGTGGACGACGCAACGCCAATTGCCGCAATGCCTTATGTGACAAAATCTGCATGGCAACTACTGTGCCAGAAAGCGAATAAGAGATAAACAAGGTGGCATTATGGCGGCAACCCGACTACGACACCACCGAAAATGAATCGGGTCGAGAAAATGGCAAGAGTCATTCTCGAACAAAATATTGCGAATTATTGCAGTTGACTCGCACGCGGACAGTTGTAGCAGCGTATGATGGAGGTGTGAACATTCTCGTCGGGACAAGGTGTTCCGACGAACAGACCACGGTCGATAATCGGCGAAGGCCGTTGCTCATGGAGGTGATCCCATGCTGGTACTGAGTCGCAAGGTGGGCGAAGAGATAGTCATCGGAGACAACATCCGCGTG
Source organism: Planctomycetia bacterium (assembly GCA_025356615.1). Classification (GTDB taxonomy): domain Bacteria; phylum Planctomycetota; class Planctomycetia; order Gemmatales; family Gemmataceae; genus JANXSH01. The sequence goes on from JANXSH010000023.1 coordinate 4,326, forward strand.
CGGGTCGTCTCGGTGCAAGGCAACCAAATCCGTTTGGGCTTCGATGCCCCCCGCGAAGTGAGCATCCAGCGGGCCGAGTTGCTCGAACGGGCCGAGCGCGAAGCCGCCACCCGCGCCGCATCCAACGCCGCCGAGAAGTTGGTCGCGCCGGACGCTGTCGTGCAGGCCGTGACGGAACCCGTCAAGGTTTAACCACGTTCGACACGCTACACGACCGCGCCCTGGTGGCGCGGTCGTTTGCATTGATGGGGGTGGTTCTGCGATCACCCTTCGGACTGCGACACCGACACATTGCTCGGCACTTCGGATATCGGATCGCCCTCTTGGGCCACATGTTGATTCGGGATGGCAGCGGCGATTTGCGAGCCGATGAGTGGCACTTCCTTGGGGTCGCCGGTCGGGATGGGGTCGCGGAGGAAGCTGTAGAGGAGGTAGCAGCCGACGGCGACGAGGGCGACGAGGAGGCCCATCGACCCGTAGGCGATGATCTTCTTCTCCCAGTCCTCGATGATGTCCTTGAACGACGCGCCGAGGCCAAACCCGAGCATGAAGAACAGGCTCGTCCCGAGCATCGCGCCGAGGCCGTCGGCGATGATGAACCGCACCAGGGATAGCCGCATGCTCCCGGCCGTCAGGAAAAGCGTGGTCCGAATACCGGGGACGAGTCGGCCGACGACGAAGATCGCGATCCCGTAGCGGTCGAAGTTACTGCGGATCCGCTCCCGCTTCTCGGGAGGGGCGACCCGTTTCATCAGGCGAGTCTCGAAGAGTCGTGCGCCGAAGAGCCGACCGAGCATGTAGAGAACGACATCCGCGAGGACCCCGCCGACCATGCAGACCGGCAGGAGCAGCCAGCGGAACAGGCCGTAATCGCCGAGCTGGGCCATGCGGATGCCCGCCCCCATGACCATGATCTCTTCGGGAATGGGGTTGCCGAAGCCGGCGCTCAGGAGGCCCCCGAACCAGTAGAGCAACTCGAAGAAAAAGGCACGGTCTGGCACCAGGAACCTCCACGGCGGGTAGGATCTCGCAGGTTCATTATGTCGAAGGAACACCCGAACGAAAAGAGAGACTCTCCTCGATCCCTCCTCTAGCCACCGAGAGGCTCCCTGGCGACAATGAGCGCGAAGGAGACGCGATCATGAAATTGGGACTCATCAATTCGGCGTGGGCGCAGGCGGGCCGGGACACGGCCTACGGGATCCGCATGACGCGCGAGATCGGGTTCGACTCGATCGACCTCTTCGCGGACCCGCTCGACATCGACGCGCGAGAACGCCGACTCGTCCGCCAGGAGTGTTCGCGCGTCGGCCTGCCGATCGTCAGCGTCGCCTGCGTGGCTGTCGGGCTGATCGACTTCAACCCCTCGGTGCAGCGGTTCCACCTCGACCGATGCCGGAAGTACCTCGACCTCTGTTACGAGTTGGAGGCGCGAAACCTCTTGCTCGTGTTGGGCGAGTACATCTGGGAGCGTCAGGTGATCCCCCCGGCGGAGCAGTGGAAAACCGGCGTCGAAAACGTCGCACGGCTGGCCGAGTACGCGGCGGGACTCGGGTTGGAGATCGCGATCGAATTGGAGCCGTTTCAACTGTCCCTCGTGCGCGATGTCGATACGATGGTGCGATTCCTCGACGCGGTCGGGCACCCGGCGGTGAAGGCGAACATCGACATTTCGCACCTGCACCTCTCGCGCGTCGCGCCGGCCGAGTTGCG
>JANXSH010000428.1 GCA_025356615.1 Planctomycetia bacterium
AACGGCGACTGGCAGGAACGACTCCCCCTGATCGTCGAGTTGGTGCGGGACATGAGCCTCCAGACCGACCCGCAAGAGATGGTGCGGTCTTACGCGGCGAAGGTCCGCGTCCTCTTGCCGACCGACGGGCGGATCTCCCTGAGTCGGCGTTCCCTGTCGGCCCCGCGCTACCGCATCACTCGTAGCACACTCTGGCAAGGGGAGATCAACCCCTGGAAGGAGAAGGACCGCCTGCCTCTCCTCGAGGGCGGCCTGCTCGCCGAGTTGATCTACTCCGACGAGCCGCGCATCATCGACAGCCTCGACGTTCGGGCCGACGACCCCGCCGCCGAGTACCTCGCCGGGCACCGCTCCCTCATGGCGATCCCGATGTTCGACCGGGGCGTCGCCCTGAACATGGTCATCCTGCTGGGGAAGGAGCCTTCGGCGTTCCACCCGGAGGAGCTTCCCGAGTTGGTGTGGCTGAGTAACCTGTTCGGTCGGGCGACCAACAACCTCGTCCTGTCCGAAGAGTTGCAGCGGGCCAACGAAGCCCTCGACTACGAGATGAAGGCCGTGGGAGAGATCCAGCGTTCGCTCCTGCCCGCGCGCCTGCCGAAGGTTCCCACGCTGGACCTCGCCGCGCACTACCAGCCTTCGCAGCGCGCGGGCGGGGACTATTACGACTTCTTCGCGCTCCCCGGCGGCAGGTGCGGCATCTTCATCGCCGATGTCAGCGGCCACGGCACCCCCGCCGCCGTCCTGATGGCCGTCACGCACTGCATCGCCCACACCAACCCCGGCCAGTCTCAGCCCCCCGGCCAGGTTCTCGAGTACCTCAACCGCCACCTCGCGAACCTGTACACGAGCCGGAACGAGAATTTCATTACGGCCTTCTATGGCATCTACGACCCCTCGGATCGCACTTTGACTTACGCCTGTGCGGGGCACAACCCTCCCCGGCTCAAACGGTGCCAGGACGGATCCTTACTGGCGCTCGACGGGGCGAACGGCTTCCCCCTCGGCATCGCCGCCGTCGAGTCGTATGGCGAGTGCGTGCAGCAACTCCAGCCCGGCGACCAGATCATCTTCTACACCGACGGCGTCACCGAGGCCGGCAACACCCAGGGGGCGCTGTTCGGCACCGCCCGCCTCGATCGCGTCCTGGAGAATTGTTCCCTCCAGGCTTCGGCCCTGCTCGAAACGGTGTTGCGATCCGTCGAGGAGTTCGCCGACGGGCACCCCGCCGACGACGACCGGACGTTGATCGTCGCGAGGGTTTCGTAACCAACAGGCCGAAAAGAAGCTAACCACAGAGTCACAGAGACACAGAGGAATACAAAGACGAGGAAACGAAGCGATCGTTCCTACTCTCTTGCTCTGTTCCACTATTCCTTCTTCTCGGAATTGTCTTCTCTCTGTGTCTCAGTGTCTCTGTGGTTCGTTTCGTTTCGGCCTATTGTTCGAATTCAGATCGTCGATCCGTGCCCATGAGGTTCCTATGCAAACTCGCGTCCTGACCCTCTGCATCGTCGCCCTCATCGGGGCGACTCCATCGGCGCGGGCCGAGGAGAAGCCGAAACCCAAAGTCTACGTCGTCCTCTGGTTCGACACCGAGGATTACCTCCTGCCCGCGAGCGACGACGCGGCCCTGAAGGTCGCGGAGTTCCTCACGAAGCAGGGCATCCGGGCGACGTTCAAGGTCGTCGGCCACAAGGCCCGCACGCTCGAGGGTCGAAAGCGATTCGACGTGATCGCCGCCTTGAAGGAGCACGAGATCGGCTACCACTCGGACTACCACAGCGTCCAGCCCACCCCCGCGATGTACGCCTCCACGCTCGGCTGGGACGAGGGCGTCGAGGAGTTCGTCCGCCGAGAAGGCCAGGGCGTCGCGGACATCAAACGGATCTTCGGCGTGTCGCCGACGTGCTACGGCCAGCCCGGCTCGTCGTGGTGCCCGCAGAGTTACGGCGCGTGCAAGAAGTGGGACATGGTCTACCTCGACGCGGGCCGGCACGTCGCCCTCGACGGGAAGCCGTGCTACTACGCCGGGGTGTTCAACCTCTACCAGCTCACGCACTACATGCGGGCGGACATCAACAAGCCGGAGTTGCTGGACCAATCGACGGCGAAGTTCGCGGCGTCCCGCAAGACGATCCTCGCCGAGGGCGGAGGCATCGTCAGCATCGTCTACCACCCCTGCGAGTGGGTCCACAAGCAGTTCTGGGACGGCGTCAACTTCTCCAAGGGGGCGAACCCGCCGCGCAGTCAGTGGAAGAAGCCGCCCCAGAAGACGGACGACGAGACGAAGCTTTCGTACCGCATCTTCAGCGACTACGTCGCGTTCATGAAGCGGTTCGACGATGTCGAGTTCATCACCGCGAGCCAGGCGGCGAAGCTCTACGCCGACCGCGCGAAGGGGAAGAAGTTCACTGCAACGGAGCTGACGGCGATCGCGGGCAAGGTCGGCGAGGCCATCGACTACCAGACTCACGGCGACCTTACTCTCGCCCCGAGTGAGGTGTTCGCCCTGCTCAACCGCGTCGTCGCGAACGCGGCCTCCGACAAGAAGACGGCCACGTTGACCCTGAACGACACCCCCCTCGGGCCGACGAGCCGAGTCGTTTCCTTGAAAGAGGCCGTGACGACCGACGACAGCCAGTTCGGACGGACGGCAATCGATGTCGATGCCTACCTCGCGAAGCACGGCCGGTTGCCCGGCGCGGTGTGGTTGGGCAGCACGGCCGTCCCCCCCGAGGCCTACCTCCGCGCCCTCGCGCCGGTCGCGGCGGGCCTCCTCGCTGGCAAGCCGATCCCCGCGAAGATCGAGGTGAAGCCCGCGAAACTATCGACCGAGAAGTACGTCTCGAAGGACGACCCCAAACTGTGGGGTTGGGTCATCTTCCCGCCGGGCTTCGAGGCACCCGCGATGATGGACCTCGCGAAGCGCCAGGCGTGGACGCTCAAGCCGGCGGTGCTGAGGGCGACGAAGTAGAGTGGCCGTGCGTCAATCGGCCTTCTCCTTGCCACCGTCTCTGAACGAGACGCCCGGTTCGACCGCCCGACCCGTCGGGGGGCCGAAGAGGCGGAGGAACAGCGAGAGGATCGCCCGACGCGGGATGACATCGCCCGGCGTGCGGTCGAGTTCGCCGCACACGAGATCGACGAGAAGCTGGATCTGGGCCGCGCCGAATCGCCCCGTGTGGCTGATCTGGTGCAGATCGAAGAGGCTGTTCATGAGTTCGGCGAGATCCGCAGCCGAGAAGGTGGCGCGGAGGCGATCGACGACCGTATCGGGGCGAACCGACTGGCGTGGAACTCCGAGGCGTTGCTCGAAGGCGTCGGCTCGGGTGATCGCGGCAGTCATCGAGCGGGCGAGTTGATCGCCCCCGAGGTTCTCCTTGCTCAGGAAGTCGTCCGCCCCCGAAGTGAGTAGTTCGGCGGCGATTCGGGGCTGATCTACGCCCGAGATGACGAGGATCGGCACGACGGGATCGAGGACGCGCAACTGCCGCAGGCACCCCAGGCCGTTCCCCTGCTCGAGGTGGTAGTCGAGTAGGACGAGGTCGAAGGGCTGTCGGGAAAAGAGGGCGACGGCGGCAACCTCACTCGTCGCCGGGGTGATCGAAACGCTGAATTCTTTGATCGCGCCGAGGCGAAGGGCGACGACCTGTTGTTGGAATGCGTCGTCTTCGATGTGCAGCACGCGCAGGAGCCGGGGCGGTTGTGGGCCTGGATGCTTGCCGGGGACTTGCCGGGAGCGATCGACGGACTCCGAGGAGGAAGACCCCGAGAGGCGGGCGGCGAGACGGCGGATGTCGCCGATGACGGGCGAATGGGGGGCGGCGACGAGGAGCGGCTTGGCGTGGTTCTGGGCCGCCACGACCGAGAGGTCATGGGCCACCGTGAACACTTCGGGCACCTCGAGCAACTCGGCGATGCGCTCCGCCGAGAAGCCTGGGACCGCCGGTTCGTAGCGATTCAGGACGAGGGTCTGATTCTGGATGCCTTGTTCCCGTTCGAGCGTCTCGCGGACCATCTTCAGCGTCCGTATCGACGACACCGACTGCACGCCGACGAGGGCCACCTGGTCGGCAAGCGTGAGCGTCTCGAATTGGAGGTCGTCGAGTGTGCAGGGCACGTCGAGGAGGACCACCGAGGCCATCTTACGGCACAACTCGATGAGCTGGAAGACGTTGCGCGACGAAACCGGCCCCGGAGTGATCTCCTCGTAGGGGCCGACGAGGACATCCAGCCCCGGCGCGAAGGTGGAGATGGCTTGGCGGACGCCCGCCGGGCTGAGGTGGCTGGAGTCGCGGACGAGTTCGTGCGTCGTCCGGTTCGGGGTGATGTCGAGGTACGTCGCCAGGGTTCCCATCCCTCGCGCCAGCTCGACGAGCAACACATTCTGCCGGGCGCTTCGGGCTGAGTGGGCGATTTCGTAGGCGAGTTCGAGCGCGAGTGTAGTCGCGCCGGCCCCGCCGCTGACCCCGCACACCGCCAGGACGTGGGCATCGCGGGGCGGCGGGGGGAACTGCAAGATCAGGCAATCGAGCGCCTGGAGGAAGTCGTCCTCACGCAGCGGCAGCGTCACGACCTGAGACGCCCCGGCACGTTGGGTCGCCAGGACACGAGGGATGTCCGTCCCCGCCGCCACCAGCGCGAGGAGCGGTTGACCGGGGAAGCGTGTCGTCAGATTCGCGACTCGAGCGAGATCCAGATCGGGGGCCACCTGGACGATGAAGAGGTGGGCCTCGGCGGCATGAGACTCCGCGTCGCTCTGGGCCGAGCCGAGATCCGGGCATACGACAGCCGCCTCTCCCCCGCGCGCACGAAGGAGCGGCGTCAGGGCGGAAAGCACGTCCTGATCGAGTCCGACGCAGACGATGCGATGTTGGACCCCCTGCGGCATGGCATACCATCAGGTTCGAGACAAAGGGATGGTGAAACGAGAGTCAACCACAAAGATCACAAAGAACACAAAGGAAGAACACAGCAAGAAGAGGGAGAAAAGGCGGCGAGCGGGGCGTGTCTTCGACCATCTTCATTCTGAATTCTTTCTTTGTGTTCTTTGTGTTCTTTGTGGTTGACTTTTCTTCTATTCCGCTGAGAAGCCTGCGAGGT
>JANXSH010000492.1 GCA_025356615.1 Planctomycetia bacterium
CCGCCCGCTCCGCCCCCTGGTGGATCGACTGCCAGAACTCGTGCGTCAGCCCCTTGGGGATGACGGCGATCTTGTACTTGTACGTCGTCTTCGGGCCGCAGCCCGGCGGGAGCAGGAAGCCGAGGACGGCAAGGGAGAGCAACACGCGGCGCGTCATGGGAGAGAACCTCGAGAGAGAGTGCGAGTGCGGGAATCCGCACAGGTTTCTTATGGGATGCGAGCGCGGATGCCAGATGCGAGTCGAGCCGCGTTGCGTCGCGCCTAAACGTTCTGGCGTCCAATCGCGTCATTTTTTTCTGACCGTCACGGATTTTGGGGTGGGCGGTGGATAGAGCCTGGAAAACAAGGCCTTCGGGCAAGCGACGAGTCCCTGATGCCCGGTGGCCTCGACTGGCCAGTTTCCGGAGCGCCGAACTTTCGGCGAGGTTAACTCCTTGATTCCCAATGTCTTCCGTCATCGGTGTCGAAAGTTCGACACCGATACCTCGATGCCCCGCCCCAAAATCCGTGACGGTCAGATTTTTTATGTGAGGCTGCATGAACTCTCTGGATTTCGGCATTAGGCTGGGGGGTGAGGTCTTCGCAGCGCCAAACCTCACCCCCCGCAGGGAGGCCGGATCTCTCGCCTCGCCTACCGCGAGTTCGTGAGTATAATGTGTCTCAGCCGAGTACTAGTTTCATTCGCCATGAGGAGATTTGAATGGCAAGTGCCAATGTGATCGAACTGACAGCCGCCAACTGGGAGCAGGAAGTCGTCAAATCCGACAAGCCCGTTCTCATCGATTTCTGGGCCGTCTGGTGCGGCCCCTGCCGCCAACTCGCCCCGACGATCGACAAGATCGCCGGCGACTTCGCCGGCAAGGTCAAGGTGGGCAAGGTCAACACTGAGGACGCGCCGGAGATCGCCGCCAAATACCGCATCTCCGCCATCCCCCAGATCATGGTCTTCAAGGGCGGCGACCAGCCCTTCGAGCGCCCGTCGCCCGGCGTCAAGTCCGAGGCCGACATCGCCAAGATGCTCAACCGCGCCCTCGGCGTGTAATCGTCTAGTCGGGTGGGCCGAGCGAAGCGAGGCCCACCCTTTTCGTATCGTCAACCTCCCGACACTCTCTTTTACACTCGATTCCGTTCCTCTCATCTGCCGATACTCATGGAAGACCCGAACCCGAGTCCCTGGAGGCCCGGCGCATGGACGCCTCCGCGCAGTTCCCAGCCTTGCCCGAACACCCCGAACCAGCGGCGGAACTGGTAATCATGACCGGGCGACTCGCCGGCGCTCGCCGCGTGGTGTCCGGCCCCTTGACGCTCATCGGCCAGGGCGTGGGGTGTGATCTCCGCTTACTCGACGAGGGCGTTGCGCTGTTGCATTGCGCGGTCATCGCCGACGGCGAGGGGCCGCTCTTGCGTGACCTCGGCAGCCCGTCGGGGACGAAGGTCAACGGCCAGCCCGTGACGACGCACCGGCTCTCCAACGGGGACAGGGTCGAGGTCGGCGGCGTGTCGATCGAGGTGAGCCTCGACACGCCGACCGCGAATCCGCCCAGCGCGGATGTCGTCCTGGCCGATCGCGACAAGGATGCGTTGCGCATCCAGGCCGCCGCCGTGATCGCGCAGCAGGCCGCCCTCGACGAGGTGGAGTCGCGCCTCGACGGTCGGCAGGTGTCGCTCGAGCGCCAGGAGACGCAACTCGCCCGCCACCTCGACGAGCGCCGAAAGGAACTCGACCAGGCGACCCAGGCTCTCGAAGACGAGCGAGCCGCGTCCCAATACGCTCGCGACCAGATCGCCCGCGAGAGGGCCGAACTCGTCGAACAACAGCAACAGTTCGGCAAGCAGCGCCAGCGGACGAAAGACCTTCGCCGTCGGCTGTTCGAGCGGTACGAGGCGATGGGAAAGCAGCGCGAGGCGGCGGTCACTCGCCGCGAGTCCGAAGCCTCCGCGACGGTCGAGCGATGCAAGCGCGAGCGGGCCACCGTCCAGGCATTCCAGGAGCGCGTCAACGGCGAACTGGAACTCGGACGGGTTCGCCTCCGCGACGAGCGGACCACGCTGGAGAAGGAGAAGGCCGAACACTTAGCAGCCTGGAACGACCGGCAGGCGACCGCTGCCCAACAGCAGACCGATTTGGCGCGACAGGCCGCCGAGATCGAGGAGGCCCGACAGGCCCTCGCCGGGGACCAGCAGGCGTGGGAGGGCCGGAAGGCTACCCTGGTCCGCGAGGTGGACGGCCTGGAAAGTCGGATCCGTAACATTCGGGACCGCCTCGACGCCACGACCCGAGAGGCACCGCGACCCGCAGCACCCAGCGGGCCGATCATCCCGCCGACGATGTCCCCCGCCCTCGGGGCGGACGCCCGTAGCGGCGTGCCTTCCGACCTTCGCGCCTTCGCCGACATGCTCGAGGACCAGCGCCGGCACTTGCTGGGGCAATGGAACCAACTGATCGACCTCGAGAACCAGTGGCAAGAGGAGCGACGGAGCACCCTCGCCGAACTGGAACTCGTCGCCGAGGAACTCGCCGGTCGGGAGCGCGACCTGGGGCACCGCCAGCGCCAGGCCGAGGCGGAAGCGGTGGGCCTCGTCCGCCGTCGGGAAGACCTCGCCGCCCAGAGCATGTCGCTCGACGCCTGGCGCTCTCGCCTCGCGACCGACGAGTCCGGCTGGAAAGCAAAACAGGACGCCGCCCAGGAAGAGGCCCGCAGCCGCGACGTGCTGTATGAGCTTCGGCGGGGGCAACTGGAGGTCGTCCAGCAGCGCTGCGACCAGCGGCTCGAGCAAGCAGCCGCCGAGTCGATCGGACTCCGGGCACGGTGCGAGGAGGCCCGCAGGCTCTACCTCGAGCGCCTGACGGAGTACGAGCGCCGGCAAGCCCAGCAAGACGAGGCACAGCGCGAGCTGGCCGCCCAGGCGATCGCACTCGAGCAGGCGCGGGACGAATTCGTCCACGCCGCGCCGAACCCCGCACGCACCGCCCAGGTACTCGACCGATTGCGAAAGCGCGAGGGGAGCCGACTGGAGGCTGAAGCCCGCACCGTCGAGGCCGACCGTCGGCGACTCCAACAGGATCTCGCCCGCGCTGAGGCCGACGCCCAGCGAACACGACAGCGCGAGGAGGAGCAGCTCTCCCGGCAACTCGACCTCGCCCGACGGGCCGACGACTGGGACGCTCAGCGCC
>JANXSH010000575.1 GCA_025356615.1 Planctomycetia bacterium
CAACGACCTGTGGGTCGCGAGCAACACCGGCGGCACCCTCACTCGGATCACTACCGGCGGCGTCTCCCCGCGTAACATCCAGTGGTCGAAGCGCCGGGGCATCCTCGGCGGCGCGATCGAGTTGCTCTACTTCCTCGACGGCACCGGCCAGATCCGCCTCTGCAACGTCGGCAGCGCCGAGATGAAGCCGGGCACCGACCGCACGGCCGTGATGCCGTTCCGCGTCAAAATGAACATCCGGCAGGATGAGTTGTTCACCGAGATGTTCGACCAGAGTTGGCGCTACCTCAGCGAGAACTTCTACGACGACAAGTACCACGGCCGGGACTGGGCCGTCGTCCGCAAGACGTATCGGCCCAGTCTCTGCCGTGGTACTTGTCGTCGTAGAAGTTCTCGCTCAGGTAGCGCCAGCTCTGGTCGAACATCTCGGTGAACAACTCGTCCTGGCGGATGGTCATCTTGACCCGGAACGGCATCACGGCCGTCCGGTCGGTGCCCGGCTTCGGTTCGGCGGAGCCGACGTTGCAGAGGCGAATCTGTCCGGTGCCGTCGAGGAAGTAGAGCAGTTCGACCGCCCCGCCGAGGAGGCCCCGCCGCTTCGACCACTGGATATTACGCGGGGCGACGCCGCCGGTGGTGATCCGGGTGAGGGTGCCGCCGGTTTGGCTCGCCACCCACAGGTCGTTGTTGAACGAATCCCGCAGGGCGATCTTGGAGCCGTCGGGCGAGATGGCCGCCTCGGAGACCTGCCCGTTGATGACCGGCTTGACGCGGAGGTGGATGTCCTCCCAGTCGATCGGGAGGGCGGGCTTGCCGCCCCAGGTCCAGGTGCCGATGGCCATTGCGGGCCGGGCGGGTGCCGCCGTGCTGTTTTCTGCCACGGGCTTCTCGAGGTCGAGGACGTGGAGGTTGGCCCCGCCCCGGCGGTCGCTGAGGAAGGCGATGCGCTTGCCGTCGGCGCTCCAGGTGACGCCCATATTCGTCGTGGCGTAGCGCGTGACGTTGCGGACCGGGTTGGCCGGCGTCGCCCCGGTGGCGGGGACGATGTACAGTTCGCTTGCGAACGACCCGTCGCGCCGGGCGTAGACGATCCACTTGCTGTCCGGCGACCACTCGTAGTCGAACACCGCCGCCTCGCCGACGAGCGGCTTGACATCCTTGCCGTCCGGCCCCATCGTGAACAGCTTCCCGCCGCGCAGGAAGGCGACGCGCTTGCCGTCGGGGGAGAAGCTGACGCCGGACTCCGCCTCGCGGGTGTCGGTCAGCTGCGTCACCTCGAAGCGATGCGCGTCGGTGAACTTCGGGTGGTCGGGGTCCTTGGCCGTGAGGAGGTAGAGGTCGTCGTGCCCACCGCGATCGGAGACGAAGATGATCTTCGACCCGTCGGGTGCCCAGGCGATGCCGTGGTCGTTGCTCGGCCCGAAGGTGAGCTGCGTGGGCCGGGAGTTCGGCCCGACGGCGATGCGGAAGAGCTTGCCGTGGACCGCGAAGGCGGCGAACTTCTCGTCGGCGGTGAGGCCGAACTCCGTCGCGCCGCGCGTGAACGTCGTGACGCGCTCGTTGTTGCTCTTCTCGTCGGCGTTGACCTCGATGGCGACCTTGCGCGGCTTGTATTCGTCGTTCGTGCCGACGACCCAGAGGTCGCCGCCGCACTCGTAGACGATCCACTCGCCGTTCTTGCTGATGCGTGCCCGTCGGACGGCCTCGTCGGCGTGGCTCGTCACCTGCGCGGGCTTCGCCGCCTTGGTCGGGTCGCCGAGTGAGGCGAGGGGTAGCTTGACGACGTTCGCGGTGCCGTGGTGTTCGCTGACGTAGTAGATCGTCGTGCCGTCGGCGCTCCACATCGGGGAGTGATCTTGCCCGTCGAACGTCGTGAGGCGTTTGCTGTTCGACCCGTCGGCGTTGCTCACCCAGATGTCGTCGTTCGACGACCCGCGGTAGCCCTTGCGATACCACGACCCCGGCCCGCGGACGTAGGCGAGCTGGTCGCCCTTCGGCGAGAACGTGCCTTCTTTCCCTTCAGCCGGGGTGATCCGGCGCACCCGACCGCCCTCGGCGGGGACGGTAAAGAGTTCATAAGACGGCGGGAACGCCATGCTCCGCGTCGAGGCGAAGAGGACGTTCTTGCCGTCGGGACTCCACCCGCACGCCATGTCGGAGGCGGCGTCGAACGTCAGTCGTCGCGGCTTGCCGCCGCGTGCGCCGACGACGAAGATGTCGTAGCTGCCGTGGCGATTCGAGCTGAACGCGATCTGTCGCCCGTCGGGGCTGAAGACGGGGCTGATGTCGTGGGCCGGGTGCGACGTGATCGCGCGGGCGGTGCCGCCGATCGTCTCGCAGGTAAAGATGTCGCCCTGGTAGCTGAACGTGATGAGCTTCCCGTCCGGCGAGATGTCCGGCGTGCGGGCGAAGCGGATCGGCTCTTGGGCGGACGCCAGCCCGGAGGAAGCGAGGAGGAGGAGGGTTGCAAGAAGGCGGGTGAGATTTAGCATCGATCGAGGTCTCGAGCGAGGGTAGATCGGGGGTGATGTAGGAATGCGGAAGCGCGTGCCGACAAAAGGAGAGACGAATGAGATTCACGGAATCCACACGCCGACCTGTTCAGGTTATCAAGACTGTGCGGCGAATGCAAAGGCAAGGGGTAGATCGTGTGGGGAGCGAGGACGGGACTGGAGGGGATGCGCGGGGCGTGCTGATTGTGCGGGAGGATGATAGCCCGTCCTGAAAAGCCGCTATTGGGGTGGGAGACCTGGATCAGCCTCGCAGAGCGGGCAGGTAGGGACTTCCTGCTGATTGCACACCCAACTTCAAAGGGCATTCCGGGTCGGCTACAGCGGATTGGTCGGACTATTAGTCGTCCGAGAACACCGGAGCTTCGCGCTGGCACGCCGGGCTGGCCTCGAGCATAGCTCAAGTGAGTCGAAGGTCGCTGAACAACTCAACGGGGTACGCGACGCCGTGCGGGCCGGCGGCCCCCAATTCGACGAAATAGTGGCCGTGCAGGACGCTCGTGTCCAGTGTGCCGACCGCCCTCTGGACAGGATGCCAAGCGTCATCGACGAGCCAGATGACGGTCTTCGGATCAGCCACGACGATCAATCGGTGATAGACTCGTTCGGCTTCGGTGGCTATCATGTCTTGCTCCTGCTGCGAGGCTGGTCGTTTGGCCGACCACTAGTTTACGCCCCTATGCGTCGGCATGGCAAGGCCGACGGATCCGGGATCGGGTGCATCATCATGGCCGAGAAAAGCTACGCCTTCGTCCGTCTGGGCTGCCCCAAGAACCTCGTGGGCAGCGAGCGCATGCTCGGGAAGCTGTCGCAGGCGGGCTACGCGCTGACGCCGCAGGCCGACGGCGCGGATGTCGTCGTCGTCAACACTTGCGGGTTCATCGACTCCGCCCGGCGGGAGTCGCTCGGCGTCATCCGCGAGATGCTCGCGCTCAAGGATCAGGGCAAACTTGGTGCCGTCGTCGTCGCGGGCTGCCTCGCCGAGCGGTTGGGCGACAACCTGCTCGAACAGGTGCCCGGCGTCGATCACATCGTCGGCGTTGTCGGAACCGCGTTTTCAGACGTTCTTTGCACTCGATGAAATACTTCCGACTTTCAGCCTCGTCTGCCACATCGACGAAAACGCGAACGAGGTCGTCGCGGTAGCTCTGGCCCTCGTGCCGCCACTGCCCTCGGATCGACTGCGTCTCGCACGAAACGGCACCGAAGCGCTCCTCGAGTTGAGCAGCGTGTCGGCGATCACGTCGTCGGGAATGGCAGTCCCGTCGTTAAACCGCAGTGGCAGGAGTACCTCGAAACGCCGAACCATTCTGCTCATAGGTGGCCGGCCCCTCGACGGTGAACACGACGCCCCGCACCGCGAGAAAGGGTAGGGCGTCCTCGGGCACGAGCATCTCGCCACTCGCCCAACTCTTGAAATTGAAGCGGCTGGCGAGGCCGCTCAGGGCGGCTCGCTTCGATTCGGCGTTCGGAAAGCGGATGAGGATCATGTCTCTAGTTCACCCCTGCCCGCCGGCATGGCAAGGCCGGAGGCTTGCCTCGTTCGCTCTGACGCAACTGGTTACAAACGGAAAAGGGTCGGGTTCCTTTTCTAAAAAGGAAAAGGGGTCGAAACGGAAAAGGGGACGGGTTCCTTTTCTACCCCGCGTACTCGGCGGGCCTCGCCAGGCCCAAACCCCGCGCCGCCCGCTGCAGGAGATAAATGAACCTGACCCCTTTTCCTCTCTCTTTTCCTCTCCGACGGTTGGGCCCGCCGACCTCGGCCCGAGCCGAACGAGAGATGGGGAGGAACTCTTGGTCGGCGGCCCAGCCGCCTACTTTTTCGAAGCCACCTTGACGCTGGTGAACGTGACCGTTCTGGCCACCAATCCGCGGGCCGGCTCGGTCAGTTCCACACGGTCGATCGACGTGACCCCTTCCTTCACGCCCTCGACGATGATTTGAAATTTGATCACCTTGCCCTTCGGGAGGTTCAACGCCGCACGCTCGATGCCGAGGAAGTCCCCCTTGAGCGGGGGGCCTTTCACGACCTTGACATCGATGGCCGCACCGTCGCCGTCGGTCAGCGACAGTTGATGCGGGGCACAGTAAAGCGGTAAGGCCATCTCGCTCTTGAGGCCGAACGTGAACATGACGCGGGTCCGCTTCTTGGGGTCGCGGACGCACTGGAGCAGCTCGTACTCCACGTCATTCAGCATCGTCTTCAGGTTCGCCCCCGTCTTGCCCTTATCGGTGTCGGACGACTCGGGCGCAGCCTTCGCCTCCTTCTTCAGCAGCTCGACCTCCTTCTTGAGCAGCTCGGCCTCCTTCGCCAAGAGGACGTTCTCCTTCTTGAGCAGCTCGACCTCCCGCTTGAGCTTCGCCACCTCGTCGGCGTCTTGGCCGCGGGCGACCGACGCCCCCGCCGCCGCGAGCAGGACCGCCGCCACCATGGTAAACCGAATCATCGCCGCCTCCGGGGTAGTGGATACTCCGCCGCCGAACCATTGATTATGTCTCGCTCTGTTTGATAATCCTATCCACCCTCTCGCCGGTGTCAACAAATTCTCCCATCCCTCGAGCATTTTCCGCCCAGCTGAGCCGACAGCGCAACTGGTTTCACTCAATCAATCATCTCGTGTCGGAATCCTCATAGCCGTGCAGTTGCACCACCACGCCGATGTCAGCACCACCATGATCTACACCCACGTTCTTCAGCGCGGCCCCGCCGGCACCCTCAGCCCGCTCGACCGCCTCGAGAGCGTGAATCGATTCCGAATGTCACCCGCCGTCCCGCTCGCCTTCCCTTCCGCCCCCCAATCCCTTATGCTATATCCATTACCGCCTTCGGGATCGGGTGCATCTTCATGGCCGAGAAAAGCTACGCCTTCGTCAGTCTGGGCTGCCCCAAGAACCTCGTGGACAGCGAGCGCATGCTCGGGAAGCTGTCGCAGGCGGGCTACGCGCTGACGCCGCAGGCCGACGGCGCGGATGTCGTCGTCGTCAACACCTGCGGGTTCATCGACTCCGCCCGGCAGGAGTCGCTCGGCGTCATCCGCGAGATGCTCGCGCTCAAGGAGCAGGGCAAACTCGGGGCCGTCGTCGTCGCGGGCTGCCTCGCCGAGCGGTTGGGCGACGGCCTGCTCGAGCAAGTGCCCGGCGTCGATCACATCGTCGGCGTCTTCGGGCGCGAGGACATCGTCGAGGTCGTCGATCGGAGCGTCCACCGGCGCAACCGCGACGAGCAGCGCTCGCTGTTCCGCCCCGCGCCGGTCAAGGCGTTCGAGGACACCGCCCGGCTCCGCATCACGCCACGCCACTACGCCTACCTCAAGATCAGCGAGGGCTGCGACCGCCTTTGCACGTTCTGCGCCATCCCCTCGATGCGCGGCAAGCACATCAGCAAGCCCATCGAGGAGATAGTCCGCGAGGCCAAGGAACTCATCCACGACGGCGTCCGCGAGCTGATCCTCGTCGCCCAGGACACGACGTATTACGGCCTCGACCTCTACGGCGAGGTGCGATTCGAGGAACTCCTCCGCGAGTTGGAAAAACTCGACGGCCTGTCGTGGATTCGCATCCTCTACGTCTACCCGATGTACGTCGGCGACGGGTTGATCTCGACGATCGCCCGGAGCAAGCGCATCGTGCCGTACCTCGACATGCCGTTGCAACACATCAACGACCGCATGTTAAGGCGTATGCAGAGGCGGGTCCCGCGAGCGGACACCGAGGCGCTCTTGGGCCGACTGCGCCAGGGGATACCGAACCTCGCCTTGCGGACGACGTTCATCGTCGGCTTCCCAGGGGAGACGGACGCGGAGTTCGAGGAACTGTGCGAATTCGTCTCGGAGCAACGTTTCGAGCGCCTCGGCGTGTTCCCCTACTCGCTGGAGCCGGGCACGCCTGCGGAGCGCTTGCCGGACCACATCCCGGAGGACATCAAGCTCGCCCGGCGCGACCGGGTCATGGAGATCCAGCAGGGCATCGCCTTCGCCCACGCCCAGGGGCAGGTCGGCAAGGAGATGGACCTCATCGTGGACGCCCCCGACCCCGAGGTGCCCGGCCATGTGCTGGCGCGGTCGAGCGCCGACACCCCGGACATCGACTGCGTCGTCCGCCTCAAGGGCAAGAACCTGAAGCCAGGCGACATCGTCCAATCCCGGATCACGGGGGCCGACGGCTACGACCTCATGGCCCGCGCGATCCGCGTCCGATGATCCACCCGGAGTGACCACGCCGACAGGCGGTAAGCCCGATGGCCACGATGACCCCCCCCCGACAGCCGGCGACGGTGTTCAACCTGCCCAACCAGCTCACGACGAGCCGACTGGTGCTGGCCGTCGTGCTATTCGGCCTGATCCACCTCGAGAGCTGGGCCTGGTGCCTCGTCGTCTTCGCCCTCGCCGCACTGACGGACTGGCTCGACGGCTACCTCGCCCGCCTCCAGGGGCTAACGAGTTCGCTGGGCCGGATCCTCGACCCGCTCGTCGATAAGGTGCTGATGTGCGGCGCGTTCATCTTCCTGCTGCCGGTCGGCTCGCGGCCCGAGGCGGGCTGGCTGTCGCCCTGGATGGTCGTCCTGATCGTCTCGCGCGAGTTCCTCATCACGGGGCTGCGGAGCTACCTGGAGTCGCTCGGCGTGCGCTTCGGCGCGGACCGCCTGGGGAAGGTCAAAATGGCCCTCCAGTGCGCGGCCGTCATCGCGATCTTCCTGCATTTACACACGCTGCATTTACACACGCCGATGGACTGGCTCGGCTGGGTGCGCGACGGTCTCATCTACGCCATGCTCGCGGTGACGCTCTACAGCGGCGTCCAGTACATCACGCGCGGCATCCTGATCCTGCGGAACTCGCCGGACAAGGGGATGTGACGCGAAGACCCCACCCCCCAACCCCCTCCCCTAAAAGGGAGGGGGAGCCAGAGGCGTGTCTCAAAGCGTCCACCTTCACCTAGGCGTTCTGGCTCCCCCTCCCCTTTAGGGGAGGGGGTTGGGGGGTGGGGTCTGACGAGGCTCGGTCAGGAACCCTAACTAATTTGCGAGACCACCCCATGACTTCTCCCCTCGGCGTTGCTCTCGTCGGCTGCGGCATGATCGCGCGGTTCCACGCCCGCGCTCTCGCCGAGATCCCCGACGTTCGGCTCGTCGCCCTCGTCAGCCGATCCGAAGGGGCCGCGCGGAAGTTCGCCGACGAACTCGGCACCTTCCCCGCGCTCTGCACGCGCCTCGAGGACGCTCTGGCCCGGAGTGATGTGCATATCGTCATCGTGACGACTCCCTCGGGGGTACACTTGGACAGCGCCGTTGCCGCCGCGCGGGCCGGGAAGCACGTCGTCGTCGAGAAGCCGTTGGAGATCACCGCCGAGAGGTGCGATCGCATCATCGACGCCTGCAAGGAGGCTGGCGTACAACTCTGCACGATCTTCCCGTCACGATTCGGGGACGCCAACGTCGCGCTGAAGAAGGCCGTCGAGGCGGGGAAGTTCGGTCGGCTGACGCTGGGCGAGACGACGTGCAAATGGTGGCGATCGCAAGCGTATTACGACGAGGGCGGCTGGAAGGGCACGCAGGCGCTCGACGGCGGCGGTGCCCTCATGAACCAGGCGATCCACAACGTGGACCTGCTCCAGTGGCTCATGGGGCCGGTGACGCACGTCACCGGCTTCACCGCGACCCTGGCCCACGAGCGCATCGAGGTCGAGGATACCGCCGTCGCCTGCCTACGCTTCGCCTCGGGCGCGCTCGGCGTCCTCCAGGCGACGACGAGCGTCCATCCGGGCCTACCGAAGACGATCGCGATTCACGGCGACAAGGGCACAGCCGTCATCGAGCAGGATGACGTGATGCGCTGGGACTTCGAGCCGACGACGGAGGAGGATGTCGCGGTGCGCCAGCGTTTCGCCCAGAAGGTGGGTGCGTCAGGCGGGTCGAGCAATCCCGCAGCGATATCGCACGAAGGGCACCGGAGGCAGCTCGCCGACTTCGTGGAGGCGATTCGTAAGGGGCGAGCGCCGCTCGTCGATGGCCGAGAGGGCCGAAAGGCGGTCGCGATCATCGCGTCGATCTACGAGTCGGCGCGGGCAGGGCGGACGGTCGTGGTGTAGAATGACCCCGTCGCCGCCTCCCACGGAAGGGACACCTCATGGCACGCCAGCGCTCGCCGGCCCTCGACTACCTCGTCTACGTCGCCGTCCGTCTCGTCGTCTGCTTCGTCCAGATGTTGACGATGGATGCGGCGCTTCGGCTGGGCCGTTCCCTCGCCTGGCTCCTCTACAAGGTCGATCGTGCGCATCGGCTCGTAGCGGACGAGAACCTTCGTCTCGCCTGCGCCGAGCTGGCGGATGACCCCGCGCGGTGGGATCGGCTCGTTCGCAGCGTCTACGAACACTTTTGCACCATGCACCTGCTCATGGTCCAATTACCCCGTCGTTATCACATCTACGCCTGGCGGCGCTACCTCGACATGGATCACGGCGGGCAACTCGTCGCCGCCCTCCTGTCGGGCAGGCGCTCATGGTCACGCGGCACTTCGGCAACTGGGGGGCTACACGCTCGGCGTGTTCGGCTTCCCCAACTACGCCATCGCGAGGCGGATCGACAACCCCACCTCGATCGTTAGAAGGCGAGGTGAGGCGAGCGGAGCGCGGGCTTACCAGCGGCGACGTGAACACCTTTACCCATCTCGGCCCGAACCGCTCGACCCTCCCCTCGGCGGGCGTGTCATTTGTTCAGTTGGGCCTTGGTGACGACCGCTTCGTTCTCCAGGAAATTGACATTGGGGTACTTCGACTGGAAGTGCGACGAGTGCCCCGAGCCGAGCGGTAGAGCGAGGCTCACCTGTAGCCCGGCCTTGTTCTCGAGGATCTCCTGCCGCAAGCCGTGGGTGTGCCCGCTGAGCATCTTCGCGTCGCCATCCTTGAACCACCAGCCGTCGCAAATGATTACGTCGTCCGTGGACCATTGGTCGATGGCCTCGATGGGGATCGACGTGTTGCGGTTGATGAGTACGAAGTGATGGTCGCCGGGGTTGGAGACGCACGCCTTCTCCACCATCGGGCGCTTCCCCGCCACCGCGTCCAGCTGGGGGAGGTCCGAGCCTTTGCTCGGCCCCTTGTATTCCATGAACATCACGAAGGCGAGCGAGGCGCACTCGACGCAATTGCCGATCTCGTAGCGGATCGCGTTCTTGGCGTTGCCCTCTAGCTTCTCCAGGGGCGTCAGCGAGGTGCCGTCCTTGTGCTCCCGCTTCTTGCTGCGCTTTGCCTTGTCGAGATCGAGGAGCATCCCCTCCAGCTTTTCCTGGGTGATGCCTCGGGCCGACAGGGCCTTCTTGAGTGCCTCATCGTACTCCCTCTCGCGACCGGGCTTGTCGAACTGGATGTCCAACTTCAAGTCGAGCACGAACTTGCGGACCTCGGCCGCCCCGCTGGACGAGCGTTGGGCGGCCAGTTGCAGTTGCAGGAACAGCGAGGTCTTCTCCTTGACCCATTTCGGGCGGTGTCCGTTGCTTCCCATCACCTGGTTCTCGCTGCGCGGGATCAGGGTCCGGGCCTTGCGGCCGACCGCCTTGGCGAGTTCGAGCAGCGGGGTAGTGGATGCCATTTTTGGTCCCCTGTTGGTTGTCGAGACGCCGCCCGCGTGAGCGGCGTGGCGGTGGTCGCCATACAGGAGTAATTGCTCGGGGTGTGACAGCAGTTCGGAAGAGACTCGTCGTCCTTCGGGCCGAACGTGTGGCGGTCGCGTTCCGCCCCGGCGTCCCGCCCTCCGCCGGTCCCGCTATACCTCGGTCGGCTTTCAGTAGTCCAGCGATTGCACCGAGCCTTACTCCCGACTCCCCACCTGTTCCATCACTTCCTCGCGTTCGAAGGACAGCACCGACACTTGCCCTCGCGAGTCGAGTTCGACACGGGCCGAAGGCCAAGGGATTGGCTCATCCTGCCGTTCCGAGTTGCGGACGCCGTGCCACCCGATGGTGTCTGCGACATTGGTAACGGCCCGGTGTTTTTGGTAGAATAATCGCTGGAGGCCGTCGCATGAACCTGCCCTACCATTTTCCCAATGCCCACGAAGAAGCCTACCGAAGGGCGCAGGAGTTCCATCAACTCTCGCCGACGGAGCGCTGGGCGGAAATCACCGCCCTGATGGCGTTCGGTTGGGCAATGGTAGCATCGTCCCCGAATTGCACCCTGATCGAGCAGCGCATGGCAGAGCAAGAAGCGGAGTCCCAACGCATCCAACGGGAGTTGTTCCATCGTCATGGTCGATAAGCCAGCTATATCCGTGGAACTCCTGCACAGTGCGTTGACGAGTTCGACCGAGGTGCTGGCGCGACATCCCTTGAACTACGCCGTCATTGGAGGCATGGCCGCTGGATAGCGTTCCCAAATACGCCTATTCGATCGCACCTCCAATCTCAACCATCGAGTTACTGCTCATGAAAGACCATCTGAAGCACCTGGAGTACGAAATCGAACTCCAACCGGGCGAGAGGCTGACACTCCCTCCCGCTCTGATCGATAGCGTTGGCGCAGGACGCTGGGTCATCACGGTCCAATCCGTCGGCGTCGGCACGCCGATCCGCAGTCACAGCGCATTCCTGAATGGCTACGCCGCAGACGATGAGGGGTTGTACGATGACGATTCAGGCCGGTGAGTGACGATTGCCGCGAGCCTTACTCCCTACTCCCCACTTCTTCCATCACCGCCTCGCGTTCGATGGACAGCACCGACACTTGCCCTCGCGAGTCGAGTTCGACGCGGGCCGACAGCACCGTCGGCGTTGCGGGCTTCTGGGACTCGCCTAGCACCTCGCGGGCCAAAGAAGCGTAGTCCTCGGCCCCGTTGCAGTGCGGGGCGTAGTCGAAGATCGATTTGCCGAAACTCGGGCATTCGGCGAGCTTGATGTTGCGACGGATGCGCGCGCGGAAGATGCACGCCTTGGCCCAAGGCGTTGCCGTAGACCGGGCACGCTCGAAGTATTCTTCGAGGTCTTGCACGACTTCGCGCGAGAGGCGCGCGCCGCTCTCGAACAGCGAGAGGATGATGCCCGTGACCTTCAAGCCGGGGTTGATGCGTCGAGAGACGAGCGAGGTTGTCTCCAAAAGCTTGCCCATGCCGTGCAGCGCCAGGAAGTGCGGCTGGAGCGGGATGAAGACCTCGTTGGCCGACGACAGGGCGTTGAGCGTCAGCACACCGAGCGAGGGGCCGCAGTCCATAAAGACGAAATCGAAGCAGCCCTCGTCTTGCAACAACAAGTCGCGCAGGATGACCTCCCGCCCAACGACGCCGGCCAACTCGACCTCCGCAGCGGCAAGGTTGATATCGCTAGCCGCGATCCAAAGGTTATCCGCGACCTTACGGCGGACTTCGGCGAGGGGCCGGTTGTTAACGAGGACATCGTACATGGAGGGCGACTTGCCATCAGGCTCGATGCCGAGGTGCGTCGTCGCGTGGGCCTGTGGGTCGAGGTCGAGAACGCAGACGCGCTGCCCGGCGGCGGCCAAGGCCGCCGCGAGGTTCACGGTGGTCGTCGTCTTGCCCACGCCGCCTTTTTGATTGATGATCGCGATCCGTCGCATGGCTTTGTCCTCGTCCTGGCCCATCCTGGGTAGGTCATTTCACGTTGGGGGATTGTACGCCAGGAGGCGGAGAGGGGGGAAGAGCAAACGAGCTAACCCCACGCCGCCCTTCAGTCATATCCTCACATCCTCACATCCCCCTGCTCTTGTCCGCTCTTCCTGCATGTGTTACAAGCCTTATACTTCTTGTTCCGCCACCGGATTGATCCGTCCTCGCCTCGGG
>JANXSH010000587.1 GCA_025356615.1 Planctomycetia bacterium
AGACGAAGCCCACACTACTTCTTAGCCGCTCCCAGCACGATCGTCACCGGCGTCGAGGGGTCGGCGACGCGCACGTTCGCCTTCGTCTTGCCGTCACGACTGTAGGGCACTTGCCCATCACCCCGGACGACGACACTGTAGGTTCCCACGGGGACGTTCCCGGCGACCGTGAGCTTCGCGACCGCCTCGTCCTTGCCTTCGGGGATGTCGATCGTCGCGAGGGCGAAACCCGGCGGCAGGTCGAGCGCCGTCACCTGCACCTTGCCCTTGAACTCGCCCATTCGTTGCACCGTCACACGCAGATCGACCGATCCCCCGACCGTGCCGTTGGCCTTCTCGGGCAGGGAGAGCCGATACGGCGCGCCGGGCCGCACGGCGAGGCAGACCTGGCGGTTGAGCCGAGAGGTGCTGACGTTGTCGATGGCCCAGCGCCGTTGGACGCTGCGGAGTTCGCGCGTCAGATCCTTGCCGTCGATCGTCGCCGTCGCCGTCAGGCGGATCGGCCCGGCCCACTCCTTCGCGTCGGGGGCAGCGACGAAGACGACACAGGCCGTCTCGCTCTGCGGACTGACGTGGGTCGGAGGGCAGGTCACGCCGGGGGGCAAGTCACGCGCCTCGACGACGATCGGGCCGGAGAAGTTGCGGCGATTCATGCAAACTTCCAGGTAGTCGCAGCCTCCGGCGCGGACGAGGGCGGAGGTCGGGTGCGGGTTCGTCGCGTGGACCACGACCGGCATGAAGTCCGGCTCGGGTTTCGTGAAGTGGGCGACGTACTGGTAGCGCGGCCCGCCCTGACGGTAGCGATCCTGGATGAGGACGTAATAAGCCCCTTTGGCCGGCTCGCGGAAGACGCCAAACGGGTCGCGGTTGTACAGCGCCAGGGCGTTGAACGAAATGCCGTGGTCGTCGAACTGGCCCACCTCGTTCCCTTTGGCATCCGTAATAATGATGAACGGGTCGCCCGGCAGGTCGAGGCGTTCGCACAACAGGTCGATCTGAACGGACTGGTTCGCGTCGAGGTCGAGCCGATACCAGTCCGCGTCGCCGGGCTTGTCGAACCGGCCGCACAGCGTCGTCGGCACCTTCAAGCGCTGGGCCTTATCGCGCGTGTCGTTGTCCTCGCGCTCGATCGTGATCGGCCCCACGGGGTAGACCATCGTCAGTGGCGACAGCGCCGAGGACAAAGCTTTGGGCAAGAACTGTACGCCGCGCATCTTCGCCGCCGGGGCGGTGGGGTGGAAGAGGAAGTCGAAGCGCGTCAACGACAGCGCGGCACGCGCCGGGGCGGTGTAGGACAGCGTCAGTGCGTCGAGGTCGCGGTCGAGGACTTTCAGTCCGCCCGACGGCTTGCCGCCCGGCAAGTTTCGGCCCAGGACGGTGAGCGAGGCCGTGGCCCCCGGCGCGACCGCGCGGGGGAAGACGTTCTCGACGTGTGGCTTCGTGGAGATGATGAGGCGATACGGCAGACCGCCGCCGTAGGTCATGTCGTGCAACTCGACCGTGTAGTCGCCATCGGTGGGGACGACGATGTCGAGCAGTGGGTCGGTCCGTAGGTAGTACGGCTTGCTCCGCGCGAGGACTTTGCCCTCGGCCTCGCTCACTGTGAGGACGGCGCGGAGCGTCGAATCGAGGCGGATCGCCTGGCAATCGAGGATCATGCGCTGCCCCTTCTTCGCGGCGAAGCGAAAATGGTCTTCGCCCTCGTTGTCGCTGGTGCCGTTGATGGCGCAGTCGAGCGGCACCTTCTGCGCGGTCGATTGCGTGTCGTTCGGCTCCTTCTCGGCGACCTCGACCAACACGCTCTGGATCGCGAACAGCCGCGACGCCGAGATGCCATACTTGCCCACGACGCGCACCTCAGCGGTGCCCGGCGGCGTGTCGGCGGGCAGCGTCAGGCGGAACTGGTTCGCCTTCAGCTTCTCGACCTTCACCCCCGGCCGATCGATGAGCAGCGTCGTCGCGTCGTCGAGGTCGCGCCCCGTCACCTCGACGACGACGGCGGACCCCGCCGCCCCGCCCAGAGGGAAGAGGCGATCGAGCCGGGCCTGGGGCAACTGCGCGCGGGCCGATGCGAGGAACGCTAGGGACGCGACGACGGCGAGGGGGAGGCGCGGCATGGGGGTGGGTCTCAGGCGGGGTGAGGCGATGGGATATCATACCGTGGTCTCGTCTCGCACGCTACGCCCCCGCGAATCCCTCTTGCATCGTATCCACCCCTCCTCGATAATCCCCCCACTACTTCCCGACTCGCGGCGAAAGGATTCGACCATGCGCGTCTGTCTCTTCGAGGATCGTTCGGTCCGCGACCTCGAGCCGCTCACCCTGACGCGGCCCGCGTTCGACCTGCTGTGCGGTTGCACGCCGCTCGCCGACAAGCAGCTCCGCGCCTTCGCGCCCGCAGACATCGGCGCGATCGTCCGGCCTTACCTCGCGGGCCTGACGCAACAAGTGCATGACTCCTGGCGCGTCAACGACCTAGCCTGGCTACGCGCCGGGCCGGTCGTCCTGGTCAACGCGCGATGGCTACCGGCGGGAGGCGTCGAACTTTCGCCCTCGCCCCACGTCGGCCTCGTCGGGGACGAGGTCGCCTACGTCTCCCTCACCCCCGCCGAGCTGCTCGAGTGTTCGCCCTTCACGATCGACCACTACCTCGCCCGTTGGCGCAACACGCTCCCGGCGCGGCAGGTCGGCGGCCTGGTCGCTCGCTACCTCTGGGAACTCATCGACCACAACGGTGACGCCGTCCGCGACGATGTCTGGTGGCAATCTCCCACCCGACCTCGCCGGACGAACGCCCTCCCCGCCGTCGTCGGCTCCTCCGATGACCTGCACGTCCATCCCAGCGCCCGCATCGATCCGATGGTCGTCCTCGACACGACGCTCGGCCCCGTCGTGATCGACCGCGACGCGGTGGTCGGGGCGTTCAGCCACCTGGAAGGTCCGTGTTTTATCGGCGCGGGGACGCGCGTCCAGGGGGCGAAGGTCCGCGCGGGAACGAGCATCGGCCCGCGCTGTCGCATCGGCGGCGAGGTCGAGGCGTCCATCGTCCAGGGCCACTCCAACAAGGCGCACGACGGCTTCCTCGGCCACGCCTTCGTCGGCGAGTGGGTCAACCTCGGCGCGGGCACCTGCAACAGCGACCTCCGCAACGACTACGGCACCGTGCGCGTCATGGTCAACGATGACCTCGTCGATACCGCCCGCAACAAAGTCGGCTGCTTCCTCGGCGATCACACCAAATCGGGCCTCGGCACGCTCCTCAACACCGGCACCCGCGCCGGCGTCTTCTGCAACCTCCTGCCATCCGGCGGCCTCCTGCCGCGCGACATCCCGTCATTCGGCACCGCCCAGCACAGTCGCGTCACGGAGAGCGCCGACATCGCCGCATGCCTCACTACCGCCGACCGTGTCATGCGTCGGCGGAATCGAACCCTCGACGAGCAACACGAGCGGCTCTACCGCTGGCTCTGGACTCAGGCCGAGCAAGGCGCGCCGCGCGAAGTGGTGGGGTATCGGCTGCCGCTGAGCGCGTGATTCCACGAAGCAAGGGCATGTCGTGCCCCGATGAATACGCGATTACCCCAGCCCGGAAGAAGATCACGAAGTGAAGTCTCAGCTCGACGCGCCAGCGAGGTTTTTTGCCTGGCTACCCAATCCCTCGCTTACGCGACTGGCTCAGATTAGGCGAGCGGCATCTTTTCTGGTTCCAAAAAATTGAGAAGGTGGTTGACAGGTCGAGCGGCAAGGGATTCAATAACCGATAGGTGCCGGTGCCGTGATATGCTGCCGGCGCTGACATATGCTGCCGGCTCCGGTTAGGATAATCACCAGTTAGGCCGCCCAGCCACGCCTCTCCGCATTTCGACCGCCCAGAAAGGAGCTCGTATGGGATACGACGTCCACATCACCCTCGCGAAGGACTGGACCGAGAGCAAGAAGCGCCCCATCCCTCTCGCGAAATGGAAGGCATACGTTTCGAGCGACCCGGAAATGACGCTTGAGGATACCGCCATCGCCTACGTCAAGGGCAAGCCAGCCCTCTCGTATCAGAACGATGGTCTAGCAGTTTGGACCGCTTACTCCAAGCACAAACCCAAGGGTAACAAGGCATGGTTCGACTACCGTCAGGGCTGCGTTGTCGTGAAGAACCCCGATGAAGAGATTCTCACCAAGATGAAGGCTATCGCAAAGCACTTCAAGGCCCGCGTAATGGGCGACGACGGCGAGGGGTACTGAGGAGAACCCTGCGTACTGGCTGTCACCGAGCCGCGGTAGCTTCAATATCGGCTCTCTTCACGGCCGACCACCTCAATGCGCGCGCAAGCAATCCGGATCACCTATCTCGCTCAAAGATCACAGCACAACCCATCGAGCGGGGCGGCCTAACCCCGCGCTGCAGCGGACTCGCTACGCTCGCCGCTGAGCTTGTTTCGTTATCCGCCTGAAATTCTTCGGATGACGGGCGGCTTCCACTGTGGTAAAATCCCGCAATGGACACCGTCTACATCGAAACAACCGTCGTTGGAAACATTGCTGGACGAATTCACCCCAACCCGCGAATTGCTGCTCGTCAGAACATAACCCGCGAGTGGTGGCTGATTGCCGCGAGCAATTATCGGCTATTGGCATCTGCAATGGTGATTAGTGAGTGTAGCGATGGCGACGCATCTGCTGCCACGGAGCGACTACAGGTGCTGAACGGAATCGAACTGCTCGCTTCGTCGGAGGACGTAGATTCTCTCGCCCAGGCGTTGATTGACAACCACGCTGTCCCGGCGTCAGAATCCCGTGATGCATTTCATATCGCCATCGCCGCAGTCAACGGCGTACAATACATAGCAACGTGGAACTTCAAGCACATCCTGAACCCGACACTTCAAGGTAAGATCGCCCTAGTTTGCCGTGAATGTGGCTACGAACCGCCGATCATATGCACACCCGAACAACTGCTAGAGGCACAAAATGATTCCTGACCCAACTGACGAGATCAAGGCCATTCGGCGGAAACTTGCGGCTAAGTTCGATAACGACATTACGCGTATCGGTGCCGACATCCGACGTCAAGAACGCGAATCTGGCCGAATCTATATTACGCTGCCGAAACGCGAACCCGTGCTCGCTCATGCGGCGCATAACCAGCCGTTGTACCGGAGCGGCGAAGTCAGGGTTATTGACATGGCATATCAATCGTCGCCGCCCGGTGAACAGTGACGCTCGAACCAATCGCACCACGACGAATGGGCATGTCGTGCCCCGATGAATACGCTATCCCCTGGACGAATCATTCCATCCGGGAGAATCCGCCATGTCGCGCCTCGACCGTCGGCAACTGATCCAGAGCCTCTCCGCCGCGCCGCTCCTCGCCGGGGCGAAACGCGACGTGATCGGGGACGAGAACAAGCGCCCCGGAACGACCGACTGGCAACTCACCTACACGAAGGTCGATCCCAAGACGAAGTTCCGTTCGCCCCTCATCGAGGGCTATGCGAGCCGGGCGAGCGTCCGCCCCGGTGAGAAGATCGACCTGTTCGTCAGCACGAACCCCGCCTCGCGCTTCGTGATCGACCTCTACCGCCTGGGGTATTACCAGGGCAAGGGGGGCCGACACGTCGAGCGACTCGGGCCGTTCGCGGGCAAGGTCCAGCCGACGCCGGTCGTCGGCAAGGAGCGACTGCGCGAGTGCAAGTGGTCGAAGTCGGTCTCGTTCGAGGTGCCGAAGGACTGGGTCAGCGGAGTGTACCTCGGCAAGCTCTCCGCGCTCGACCACCGCTACCAGAGTTACGTCATCTTCATCGTCCGCGACGACCGCCCGGCGGATTTCCTCTTCCAATGCTCCGACAACACCTGGCAGGCGTACAACGCCTGGCCGGACAACTACTCGCTCTACACCAACGATCGGCCCGACAAGAAACCGCTCGTCTCCGGCGTCAAAGTGAGTTACGATCGGCCCTACGGCAAGTACGTCCAGATCATGGACAACCCTTTGACCCAGGGTTCCGGCGAGTTCCTCCTCTGGGAGTTCCCGCTCGCCTTCTGGATGGAGCAACTCGGCTACGACGTGACGTATTGCTCCAACACCGACACGCACTCCGATGCGAAAAGCCTCCTTCGCGCCAAAGCCTTGCTCTCGGTCGGCCACGACGAATACTGGTCGCGCGAGCAGTATGACAACGTCCTCGCCGCGGTCAAGGCGGGCGTCAACGTCGCGTTCCTGTCGGCAAACACGTGTTGTTTCGTCACGCCGTATTCGCCCTCGTCGGCGGGCGTTGCGAATCGCATCCTGGAGCGCGCGGGACGGTACGGCGGCATCCGCGAGAAGGAGAAGGTCTACATGGCCGACCTGCCGATGGACGGCCCGAACGAATCGACGCTGATCGGTGCTCAAACGATCTCGCCGTTCAACGGCTCCGGCGACTGGACCTGCGTTAAGCCGGACCACTGGATCTTCGCCGGCACCGGCATGAAGAAGGGCGATCGCATCCCCGGCCTGGTCGGCTGGGAGTTCCACGGCGAGCCGGCCAAGATTCGCGGCCTGGAGGTCGTCGCCGAGGGGCCGACGATCAACGCGGGCGATGTCGGGGCGCACTTCACCGCGACGATCTATCCGGGGCCGAAGAAGAACCTCGTCTTCAACGCCTCGACGATCTTCTGGTCGCAAGGCCTGTCCTCCCCACCGGGGCACATGCCGCCGATCTCGCACCACGGCAGGCCCCACGGGCCGGACGAGCGCGTGCAAAAGATCACGCGCAACGTGCTGGAGCGGATGCGGGGTTGAAACATTCCGTCGAAACGGTGTCAAAACTAAGCCCCAACGGCGCGACTTTTGCAACGAATGAAATGTTGGCTCTTTGCCACACATTTTTCGCTCGCGCCCCATCTGGGGAGATACACCATGATCGAAATTGAACAGATTCAAGGGTTCTCGCGGAGTGCCCGACGATTCCTGACCCCTTCAGACGAGACGATTCCGACTAGCAAATCTCTTCCCATCCCTGCGCAGCCGGGGTGGCAATCTGCCGTCGTCGTGGATCTTTCCATCGCTCACGATATGCTGGATCGACTGGAGAGAAACGGGTATGCGGATCGCCAGTTGCGCATCCTGAATAATGCGCGATTCGAGATCCTCTGGAAGTAACCTCGCCGAGGATTTCCTCCACTCGGCGTGAGTTTTGCAAAGTAGTTCTCTCGACAGCCTGGTGCCGATGAACACCCCAAATCCAGAGGAGAACGATCATGTCGAACATCAAGGACAAAGTCGCCGACGCCGGCCACAAGGTCGCGGACGTGGCGAAGGACGTGGGCCACAAGATCGCCACGGGGGCCGAGAAGGCCGTCGATTTCGTGAAGGAAAAGACCGGCATGGGTGGCCCCGCCGAGGGGACCAACGTGGGCGTGGCCGGCATCAAGGAGCGCATGAATGTGATCGCCTCCTGCGGCAAGAAGGTCGGCGTAGTCGATCACGTCGAGGGCCAGACGCTGAAGCTGACCAAGAACGACAGCCCGGACGGGCAGCACCACTTCATCCCGGTCGGCTGGGTCGATCATGTGGATACTCATGTCCACCTGAAGAAGAACTCCAGGGAGACGGAGCAGAACTGGAAGTCGGACGCCGCTTCGTGCGGCTGTAGCTGACCAATTTTGAGAAGCGGAATGCACAATTGAGGCCCGCCCCTGAAGAAGGGGCGGGCCGTTTCGTTGATTGAGGGATAAATTACTCGCACCTTCGTATCCTTTCCGTTGTCGGAGATGGCCCCCGATGAATCGTACCGATGCCGAGCGAGTCTTCGCCCTCGTCGCCGAGTTGGGTGGCGACCTGCGCGGGACGATCGTGTCCGAGCGATGGTGGCTGGTGTGGATTCTGGCCGGCCCGCACATGCTGGTGGGCTGCCTTATCCTCCAGGCGATGTCGACATCCGGCGAGACCCCTCCACTCGTCCTGGTCGCGGCGCTGGCTGCGTTCGCCCTCAACCTCTTGTTGCTCATTCAGTTGGTCCACCGCCGTGCCGGGGGGCAGCGGACGGCGACCGAATCGTACCTCCGCTGGATCTGGTGCAGCCACATCCTCTGCACCTTACTAGTGCCTCTGCTGGAGGCGCTCATGGGGCTGCCGGCCTTTACCCTTGGCCCCGTCTTCGCTCTTCTCGCTGCCTTCGCCTTCTCGATCATGGCCATGATAACCGAACGCCTGTTCCTCGTCCTCGCCGTCTTCTTCGCTGGGGTGGCTGCGGCCATGAGTTGGCTGGGCGACTACCAATTCCTGATCTACGGAGTGGGGTGGTTCGTCGTCATGGAATCCCTGGGATCGTACTACCATTATCGCACGATAGCTCACATCGGGAGACGCTTGTGACCGCCGACGCGCACCGCCTCCCGTTGACGATGAAGACGGTGTTCCAAGACCTGTTCTTGCTCACCTACGCGGTCCGGCCCGAAAGCCTGGCGGCCCTCCTGCCGCCCTGTGTCTTCCCCTACGTCCGGGGCGAAGACAGCTTCATTTCCGTCGTCGTCGGCAACATGCGCGGCATGCGGCCTGGGGTACTCCCGGAGTTCCTCGGCACCCACTATTACCAAATCGTCTACCGGGCCGTCGTGCGCCTCCGGGGACGCGATGGGGTGGAACGTCCCGGCGTCTTCTTCCTCCGCTCCGACAGCAACGATCCGGTCATGGCGTACTTCGGAAACCGGCTCACCGAGTTTCGCTTCCACTACTTCCACACCAGCGCGATTGGTCTCTTCCAGCACGCCAACGACTTCCTCATTACCGCTCAGACGGAGGACAAAGGCGGCGATTTGGTGATGCACCTACAGCAACAAGGCGCGGCAGAGGAGGCACCTCCCGCGCCGGGTTTCTCGACGGTTCTGGAAGAGAAGGAGACGTTGGTCGAACTCTTTCATGCGTTCGCCATCGACTCGCCCAAGGAAGTGCTCTACGACCTGGAAATCGAGCGGGGCGAGTGGCACCTAGTGAGGCTGAAGTTGACCGATTCGTTCTGCGCCTTCTTCGAGGAAGCACCCTTCACATGCCGAGACGCCCGGCCCCTGTCGCATCTCTACATCCGGGAGTGTTCCTACACATGGAAGCCGATGACTGCCATCAAGTGTTCCGAAGTCCAATCTCGTTAGATGTTCGAGACGATCTCCTCCCAGTCCGCGCGTCGCTTCATGGCTAAGATAAAGCGGCTTTATCTCCCTAAGATAAAGCCGCTTTATC
>JANXSH010000592.1 GCA_025356615.1 Planctomycetia bacterium
CCGGCCCACCATGGAGGACATGAAGTTCATCATGTGGTGGAACATGTGGCAGTGGAACACCCAGTCGCCCGGGTTGTCGGCGACGAACTCGACATCGCGTGCCTGCGCGACCCCCACGAGGACGTTGTTGCTCGGGATCCAGGCGGTGTCCGGGATGCGGCCCGCTTCGGTCCCCGTGATCCAGAACTGCATTCCGTGCAGGTGCATCGGGTGGTGGTCGATGGCGCTGAAGTTGACCAGGCGGATGCGCACCCGCTCGCCCTGCTTGATGACCAGGGGGGTGACGTAGGGGGCCGCCCGGCCGTTGAGCGTGAAGAGGTTGAACTCCATCGACATGGTGTTGTGGACCGTGGAGCCGGGCAGGACGGCCCATTCCTGGATGATGAGGGCGATGTCGCGGTCCACCGGCGGGTAGTGGGCCACCTTGGGGTGGACGATGAAGAGGCCCACCATCCCCATGCCCTGCTGCATGGCCACGTGCGTGTGGTAGAAGAACGTGCCGTTCTGCTCGAGAGTGAACTCGTAGGTGAACGACTCGCCGGGCTTGATTGGTTCCTGGACCAAGCCCTCCACGCCGTCCATGGCGTTGGGGACATCGATGCCGTGCCAGTGCATGATGGTCGGCTCGGGCAGTTTGTTGTGGACGATGATGCGGACCTTGTCCCCCTCGGTGACCTCGATCATCGGGCCGGGCATGCTGCCGTTGTAGCCCCACACGTCGAGCCACACGTCGGGCAGGACCTCGCGCTTGAGGTGCTCGGCGGTCAGGTGAAACTCCTTGGCACCGTTGACCATCTTCCAGGGGAGTTTCGGGGGGCCGTCCGGCACCTCGACCGGGACGGGTGCCAGTCCGGCCTTCCGGAAACCCGGCAGGAGCTTGCCACGGTCCTTGGCGCTGCCCACGTCGATGTTTCCCGCCTTGTGTTTGTCATGGTTGGGCGGTGCCCCGTCTTTCTTGTCCTGGGCGGCCTGGCCGCCGCCGAGGATGAGCGATCCGGCGATCGCCAAGACGCCGCCCAGGGCGACCCCTAGCAAGAACCGCTTGCGATGCGTTTCAGGGTGCATGAGTCTTTCGCTTCCAGAATGTAGAAGATTGTTCGGATTCGTGGGTATAGCGCTGGCATATCTATTCTGCGGCACTTATCGTTCCCATTCTACCTACCTCCCCAAACCGTCCGGTAGCCGGATCAACCAGGTCCATCTCGCTTCCGCCGCACCTGTCATTCTAATTCCAACGACTGTGGCGCTTCTGCCGCCTGCTACCTGCTTACAAGTAGGGGCAGTGAATCCCCAGCGCGTCGTACAGGCGATGAGGAACCGGGGCCAGGATGAGGAATAGCAGCACGAACGCGAATGCTCCGATTGCCACTCGACCGGTGCCCATCCGGGAAATGTCGTTCAGCGGGGGCGGCCCCTTGCCGCCGGCGATGAAATACACGATGAGCGCCCAGGTCAACAGGCCGCTCCACACGAAGAGGCCGAGAAAGACCAGGGCGAACAAAGCGGCGGTGCCGATGGCGGCGCTACGCGCCCGGCCGAACATGGCGTCGGCGATGTGGCCGCCGTCCAGTTGGCCGATGGGCAGCAGGTTCAGGGCTGTTATCAGCAGCCCGAGCCAACCGGCGAACGCCAGGGGATGCAGGAGGAGGCGGTGGCCCTCGTTCAGGGTGTCCCCCAGGGCGAACTTGGCTATCAGGGCCAGCAACGCCGAGGAGCCTACTTCGATCCCCCCGTGCATGTGGCCCGCCAGTCCCTCCGCGGCCACGACGCTGGAATACCGCAGGCCGATCCACAAGGCCGGGATGGCGAAGACCAGACCGGCCAGTGGACCGGCGACCCCGACGTCGAAGAGGGCGCGGCGGTTTCCCGCAGGCGACTTCAACTGGATGAACGCGCCGAACGTGCCCAGCCCGAAGGGCACGGGGATGAAGTACGGCAGGGTGACTCGCATGTGGTGCGCCCGCGCCGCGAAGTAGTGCCCGAGTTCGTGGGCACCGAGGATCAGCAAGAGGGTGAGGGAGTACGGAAGGCCAGCCACGAATCTCCCCGGTTCTTGCAGCACGTCCACCCCGGCGTGCGAGGCCCCGGCCCAGGTCGTGGTCACGAGGGTGAGCAGCAGGAGCAAGGCGTTGAGCCAGGGGCCGCGTTCCTTCCCGGTAGCCCGGTCGGTTGTCTTGGGGAGCCATACCAGCAGTGGTCGCCCCTCTCGGTCTTCTTGCAGAAGTGGGGTGACGCCCGTGTTCTCGGACCGCTTCTCGAGGACCGCATAGGTTTTCTCGGGGTCTTCGAGTAACTCCCCTTCCTGCACCACCGCCTCGCCAACCCGGCGGCTGTGGTGGACGCGGAACACGTCATCGGCCTTCAGAGCCTCGACGGCCGGTAGCGTCGGTTCCTCCGGGACAACCTCTGAGACGCGCTTCGTCGGCTCGTGGCCGCAGGCACCTGCCGTGATGTAGAACATGGCCAAGCAGCAGAGGATCATCACGACCGGCACCCAAAGCGGGTCGAGCCGCACCCCGGTCAGGGCCAGGGCGAAGAAGACCAGCAGGGGCAGCGCACACACCAGCAGCATCAGGGTCGCGTGAGAGATTCCACTTCGTTTCATTAATCCGTCTCCTTCGAGGGCGTAGCCAGTCCGAACTGACGCCAATTGGGTCAGCCACGAGCATGTTCAATTAGGGGTGGAGGCGCCTCGTCCGTTGACGTGGCGCGAAAACTCTCCAGCCAGCCGCCGGAAAAACCGGCCCGCCCCAGTCCCGCGACCAGATAGGGGCAGCGGCGCATCAAGCTCCAGATGAGTCCCGAGCGGTAGTTCTCTACCATCAGGACGAGCGGCCCCTGGTTGAGCCCGTAATTCCACGGCGACACCCAGCCGGGCGCGCCGGTCGGCACCGGGAATGTCGGATTGAAGCTGGCCGCTAGACCATAGGCGCAGCAGGTCGGCCCGACACCGAGCCGGATCATGTGCTGGATCGTCGGCAGCACGATCTCTGGGGCGAATGGAAGCGAGGCGACCGCCGCCCACGGGGCGATGGTGCCGTCGTCCGGTCCGAACGGGGTACCCCACTCCAGGTAGTCATAAAAGCGGCGTTCGATGCCGTCGATAAGGAGCGTAGCCGGGCCGGGGCCGTCGCACGCCGTCAGCCCCCAGCAGCAATCACAGTGGTGGCTGAACTGGAGGGGGTTCCGGATCGCGTATTGTTGGTGCACACAGGTCGCCCTGCGGCTGTTCTCGAAGTAGTCGATGCCACGGGCTCGCATGAAGTCGTCTTGGAGGCCACGGAAATCGACCCATACGTGTGAATACTGGTGGATGAAGAGCGGGCCGGCGAACACGAACTCGTAACCGTAGATGTTCTTCCAGTCGTAGGTGGAGGTGTACGCCGCGTAGCTCTCCACGGGCAGCGGATGCGTCGGCGAGCCGAGGCCCAGCAGATAGAGGATCATGGCCTCGTCGTAGCCCCGCCACCGATGCGGCAGGAACCCGCCCTCCGTTTTCCACCCGTGCGTGACCGTGGCCTCCCCGTTCTGGGCCCACTGCCAGTCGGCGCGGCGGTAGAGCACGTCCGCCAGTGCGCGCACCTCGCGTTCCTCGGCCACGTCCCGGTCGAAGTACGAGGAGGCGGTCAGCGCCCCTGCGAGCAGGAGCGCCGTGTCGATGGTGGACAGTTCACAGTCCCAGGCACGCCGCCCGGTGTCCATGTCGAGGAAGTGGTAGTAGAAGCCCTTGTAGCCGGTGGCGTCCGGCTCGGACCCCTGGGGGCTGTTCCAGAAGAACCGCAAAGTCGCCAGCACCCGCGCCACCGCCTCGGCACGCATCAGGAGCCCGCGATCGACGCCGACCGGGTAGGCCGCCAGCGCCAGCCCGACGGCGGCGATGCTGGAGGGGAAGCCCGGGCGCGTGCAATCCTTCACCAACCCGTTCGCGGGGTTCGCTTCGTTGATGAAAAAAGCGAAAGCGTCCCGCTGGAGCGAGTCCAGCATCTCTTCGTATACGGGTTGAGTCATGTGTGGCCGCCTCAAAGTCCATCGGCCTGCCGTGCGCCGTATCTCGCGTTGGGCGTCCGGTACGCCCGCCAGTTCCCACGCGCCGACCCCGCTCATCTCCGTTTTGGGATTGCCCCCCGCCGGGAGATCCTACTAGAATTGACGCCACTCCCGCTGGCACCCGCTCATAAGCCGGTCCGCCTCGACCGGCCCCCAACTACCGGCCGCGTAATTCGGAAAATCGGGCGCAGGCTGTCCTTGCCACGCCTCGAGGATGGGCGTGATGAACTCCCAGGCCGTCGTCACCTCGTCGGACCGCATGAAGAGGGTCGCGTCACCGCGCAGGGCATCAAGTAGCAACCGCTCGTAGGCTTCGGGCAGCACTTGCCTGAACGACTTCCCATAGAGGAAATCCATGCGCACCGGCTGTAGCGCCAGCTGCATGCCCGGCTCTTTGGCCGAAAACGACAGGCTGATACCCTCGTCGGGCTGGATGCGGAACGCCAAAACGCTGGGCTCCGCGTGGGCGATCCCACACCGGCAATCGGCTCCGCAGTTGCACGTCCGATCGCAAAGGTTTCCGTTCTGTGTCACGGCGGTGAAGAGACGCAAGGGCGGCTGCTTGAACTCGATGGCGACCTCCGTCACGCCTCGCCCCAGCCGCTTGCCGGCCCGCAGCAGGAACGGCACGCCGGCCCAGCGCCAGGTGTCCACACCCAGACGCAGCGCCACATAGGTCTCGGTGGCAGAGTTCCTGGCGACAGCCTCCTCCTCGCGGTAGGCGAGCACGGGCCGGCCGTCCACCGTTCCCGCACCGTACTGGCCGCGCACTACCCATCGGTTCACCTCCTGGCCGTCACGCGGCACCAGGTTGCGCAGCACTTTCACCTTCTCATCGTGGACGTCCTTCGCCCCCAGCGAGGCGGGCGGCTCCATTGCCACCAGGGCCAGCAGCTGCAGCAGGTGGTTCTGCACCACGTCCCGCAAGGCCCCCGCGCCGTCGTAATAGGCACCGCGCCGGCCCTCCATGCCGCCGACCTCCGCCATCGTGATCTGGACGTGATCGACGTAGCGGTTGTTGAAGAGTGGATCGAAGATGGCGTTGCCGAAGCGGAACGACAGGAGGTTCTGCACCGTCTCCTTGCCCAGGTAGTGGTCGATGCGAAACACCTGCTCCTCGCGCAAGAAGCGCAGGACGTGTTCGTCCAAGGCGCGGGCGCTGGCCAGATCCTTGCCGAAGGGCTTCTCGATGACCACCCGCGTCCACGGCCGGTCCGCTTCGCGGCGCGCCAGGTTGGCGGCTGCCAATTGTTCGACGATCAGGGGGAAGCGATCGGGGTCGGTGGCCAGGTAGAAGAGGCGGTTTCCGCCGAGCCCGCGCTCCTTCTCCAGCGCTTCCAAGCGTTCGGCGAACTTGCCGTAACTGTCCGCGGCGGTGAAGTCCGCCCGATGGTAGACGACGTTCCCGGCAAAGCGCTCCCAGGCTTCCCGATCCCCGGCGTGCATGCGGCCATGTGCCTCGGCAGCCTCACGAAGTTCGTCACGGAACTGGTTATCGTTCTTGTCGCGCCGCCCCACCCCTACGATGACGAAAGGCGAGCCGAAGAAGTCGCCGCGCCACAGGCTGAACAGGGCCGGAAGCAGTTTGCTGTGGGTCAGGGCACCCGTGGCACCGAAAATGATCAAGGCGAAAGGCTCCGCCACCTGCACAGGAGGAGAAGGGGGAGGCTCCACCTGCCCCGCCGCCTTGGCCTGAATGATTTCGGAAACTGCCATTGGGGCTGTCCCTTTCATAGCCATTAGTGATTGTTGAAGTTCGAGTTCACGATTCTCGTTTCGTCGCGACCGGAAGG
>JANXSH010000596.1 GCA_025356615.1 Planctomycetia bacterium
CGTCGCCGTCGATGCCGACCGCTGTCGGGTGGCATCCGCGAGCCTCGACGGCGTGTTGCACGGCCCGCCGCTCGACGTGCCGACGCCGGACACCTATGACGCCCTGATCGAGCAACTCGTTGCTCTATCGATCCGGCTCGATCGCCCTGGAATATCGACGCTCGGCGTCGGCCTGAGCCTGCCGGGCCTCCTCGACTATCGCTCGGGCACTGCGGTCCTGTCGCCGAACACCCCCATCACGGACGGCCATTGTCCGGCTGCGGATCTGGGCGCAGCGCTGGGGCATCCCTGCGTCATGTTCCAGGAATCGCATGCCCTGTGCCTCGCCGAGCAACACCACGGCCTCGCGCGCGGCCTCGGCGACTTCGCCATGCTCGACATCCACACCGGCGTCGGCCTCGGCGTCGTCAGCGGGGGCCGATTGCTCACCGGCCACAGCGGCCTTGCCGGGGAGCTGGGCCACATCACGGTCGTCCCCGACGGCCGGCGGTGCGGCTGCGGCAACTCGGGCTGTCTAGAGACGGTCGCCAGTGACGCCTCGCTCGCGTTGCGCGTGTCGCGCCGGTTGGGGCGGAACGTCGATATAGACGAGGTCATCGCCCTGGCCGAGGCGAACTCGATCGACCTCCGCGCCGACCTCGACGACGTGTGCAAATACCTGTCGATCGGTGTCGCCGCCGTCGTCAACTTGTTCAACCCGTCGCGCCTCTTCGTCCACGGACGATTCTTCGACGCCGACGAAGGACTCTTCGCCCGCATGGTCGATCAGGCGGCCCGCCGTTGCCTGCGTCCCACGTTCGCCGACTGTCGAATCGTCCGCGCGACCGGACAGAAATACCAAGGCGCGGTCGCGGGCATCATCCAACATTTGACCCGCAACTTCGCCCCGACCCTCGAATTCGAGACCCTCTGTTTTACGTCGGAGATTTGCGATGCGATCGTCTCTCCCTGATCGACTCTTGTTCGTCCTCCTGATGCTGCTCGTCGTCTCGTTCGACGCACACGCGGCCCCGGCTCGGCTGCGCGTCCTCTTCCTCGGCGACAACGCCGGGCACAAGCCGGTCGAGCGCCACCGCCTCCTGTTGCCGGTGCTGAAGGCACGAGGTATCGATCTCGTCTACAGCGACAAACCCGCCGACCTGAACGCGGCGAACCTCGCGAAGTACGACGCCCTCGCCATCTACGCCAACATCGACCGCATCGAGCCAGCTCAGGAGAAGGCGCTGCTCGACTTCGTCGCCGGGGGCAAAGCTTTCGTCCCGATCCACTGCGCCTCTTTTTGTTTTCGCAACAGTGATGCGTATGTCGCGCTCGTCGGCGCTCAGTTCCGCAGTCACGATAGCGGAGTGTTTCGGACGCGCGTCGCCGATGCGGATCACCCGATCATGAAGGGGTACAGTCCCTTCTCGAGCTGGGACGAGACGTACACCCACACCAAGCACAACGAGAAGGACCGCATCGTCCTCGAGACGCGGGTCGAGGGCAAGTTCGCCGAGCCGTGGACGTGGGTCCGCACCCACGGCAAGGGGCGCGTCTTCTACACCGCCTGGGGGCACGACAGCCGAACCTGGAACCATCCGGGGTTCCACAACCTCATGGAGCGCGGCATCCGCTGGGCCTGTAGAACGGACGTGTCGGTCGTCCCGCCCTACGTCGATCAGCCGACGATGACCACCATTGCGAAAGACGCCCCCGCGTTCCGCTTCGTCGATGCGAAGGTGCCGTTCTACCCCGCCGGGCAGCGCTGGGGCACCCTCGCGGAGCCGTTGACGAAGATGCAGCAGCCCGCCTCGCCCGCCGACTCGATGAAGCACATGGTCACGCCGACCGACTTCGAGGTGAAGCTCTTCGCCGACGAGAAACTGCTCGGCGGCAAGCCGATCTGCATGAACTGGGACGAGCGAGGCCGACTCTGGGTCGCCGTCACGCGCGATTATCCGAATGAACTCCAACCCCCCGGCAAAGGCCGGGATCGCATCCTCATCCTCGAGGACACGAAGGGGACCGGCGTCGCCGACAAGGTGACGGAGTTCGCGGACAAGCTGAGTATCCCGACCTCGTTGACCTTCTGGAAGGGTGGCGTCATCGTCCACCAGGCCCCGCACACGCTCTATCTGAAGGACACCAAAGGGACAGGCAAGGCCGACGTTCGCAAGGTGCTGTTCACCGGCTGGGCGACGAACGACACCCACGCTGGGCCGAGCAACCTGCTCTACGGCCTCGATAATCACCTGCACGGCATGGTCGGCTACGCGGGCTACGAAGGCACCATCGGCGGCGAGAAGCACTCGTTCCGCCAGGGGTTCTATCGCTTCCGGCCCGACGGCTCGAAGATGGAGTTCCTCCGCAACACGAACAACAACAGTTGGGGCGTGGGCTTCAGCGAGGAGGGACTGCACTTCGGTTCGACCGCGAACGGCAACCCGAGCGTCTATCTCCCCATCCCGAATCGCTACTACGAGAACGTTCGCGGCTGGTCGTCGAGCGTCCTCGGGGGCATTGCCGCCGACAACAAGATCCACCCGATCACCGACAAGATTCGTCAGGTGGACCATCACGGCGGGTTCACCGCCGCCGCAGGCCACGCCCTCTACACCGCCCGCACCTACCCGCGCGAATACTGGAAC
>JANXSH010000685.1 GCA_025356615.1 Planctomycetia bacterium
AGCGGAGCGCGAGGCGAACACGCTCCGCTTCGCGTCGCGGCTACACGAGATCGAGCGCATCCCTAACCCACGAGAGACGCCAATATGGGCCTGACCGTAACATTGATCCAGGGTGGCGGGGCGGGTCTCGACCAGATCCCCGCCGTCAAGGAAGTCGTCGCCGCTGCTGGCGTGGATGTCACCTGGGACGAACACTTCGCCGGCTGGGCCGCCATCGAAAAGGGGCTGCCCGCGCTCCCCGAGGCGATGCTCGCTTCGATCCGTAAGACTCGCGTCGCGCTCAAGACCAAGCTCTTGCCCCAGCCGGGGGAGGTCGGCCAGGTCCGCAAGGAGACGGGCAACCTCAACGTGATGCTCCGCCGCGAACTCGGCCTGTTCGCCGCCGTCCGGCCCCTGAAGAACCTGCCGGGCCTCCCCGCTCGCTTCCAGGGGGTCGATATGCTCGTCATCCGCGAGATCACGGAGGACATGTACTCGAGCATCGAACACGAGATCGTGCCCGGCGTGGTCCAGTCCATCAAGGTCGTGACGAAGGCCGCCAGCGAGCGCTTCCTGCGTTTCGCCTTCGACTACGCGCGCCTGAGCAAGCGCAAGTCGATCGCCTGCGTTCACAAGGCGAACATCCTCAAGCTGGCCGACGGCCTGTTCCTCGAGGCGTTCCGGGCCATCGCAAAGGAGAACCCGGAGTTCCAGACGCGCGAGGTGATCGTCGATAACTGCTGCATGCAGATGGTGTCGAAGCCGCAACAATTCGACGTGCTGGTGATGGGCAACCTCTACGGCGACCTCGTGAGCGATGTCGCCGCCGGCGTCGTCGGCGGCGTCAGCGCGACGCACGGCATCAACGTCGGCGACGGCCTGATGGTCTACGAGTGCTTCCACGGCGGGGGCCGAGACACCATCCCCGAGGGCCGGGCCAACCCGCTCCCTCTCATCCTGCCCGCGACGGACCTGCTGCACTTCCACGGCCACGACGAGGCGGCGACGCGCATCCTCGACGCGGTGGGCAAGGTGCTGACGAGCCGCGAGGCGCTGACGCCGGACCTCGGCGGCAAGGCGACGACGGCGGAGGTGACGGCGGCAATCGTGAGGGCGATGGGGTAGGCTCCTTCGTCGCAGTTGACAGTTGTCCGTTGTCGGTACGAGAGGCGAGCGGAATAGATTCCGCCGACTTTACAGCGCGGATGCCTGTGCGGTAGAATTGGGGTGGGAGAAGAGGTTCGGGTGGACCAGGAGGTTGTCATGAATGCGAAACCAGTAGTCGTCGAGGGCATCGTCAAGCGGGATGGCACCCTGGAGATCGAAGGCAAGATCCCCATGCCCGCAGGCAAGGTTCGAATCACCCTCGAGGAGTTGCCTTGGACGTTCGAGGACCATCCCTTTTGGAAAATGCTGCAAGAG
Source organism: Planctomycetia bacterium (assembly GCA_025356615.1). Lineage (GTDB taxonomy): Bacteria > Planctomycetota > Planctomycetia > Gemmatales > Gemmataceae > JANXSH01. The sequence continues at coordinate 1,402 of JANXSH010000685.1, forward strand.
ATATGGGCGGCCTGCGAGAAGGCGGGACTGAAGCTCGGGCATGGGCTCTGCTGTACAACTTTAGACCGTGGCACCCAGCCACAACACGAGCCAACGACGGCTACGAATCGACAGCCGAGCGTTCGAACAAACACCGCTACCACGACACCTGGCTGGACAACCTTCTGGTTTCTACTTCCCTGGCCGGTCATCGCCGCTAAAGTCGCCCACCCCAAAATCCGTGACGGTCAGGTAGTTTGGCCGAGCATTGATGATATGAGAATCGACGAAATCCTCGTCTTTCGTGACCGCTACCCGTTGCTGCCGGTCGGCCAGCTCGATCACCTGTCGTTCGGTTTCCGTCGGGGAGGTCCAGGGTATGAACCGCGTCGCAACCCGCAGAGATCAACCACGCGGCCGCCCGCCGTGGTAATTGGGCGTCCACAAGAAACTTCATGGGCCTGCCGCCTGCAATCGCCGAGTCCGGGTCGATCGAGCGGCGAACGCGAGGGCCGCTAGGATGTCATCCCGTTCGAGATCGGCGTAATCGGCCAGGATCTCGTCGGGCGTCATCCCGGAACTGAGCAAGTCGAGCAGCAACTCGACCGGGTAGCGTAAGCCCAATGCCTCGAAGTTAAGGGGCGGTTTGCGGGACGACTACGAGGGTGGGGATGAATCGCTCCTCGTCCGCCTTTCTCTTCACCGGCCAGGCCGGCCGCGTCACCTTCTTCTTCCGTGGGCAGCTCCGCTTGC
>JANXSH010000699.1 GCA_025356615.1 Planctomycetia bacterium
GTCGAGCGGGCCGAGACGGCGGCGCTGAAATCGAGGCCCCGCGCCTGCGCGTCGGTTTCACGCATCAACCGGACGACCAGCTCCGCCGCGCCGGCCCCTTGCCCGTCCCCCGAGGAGAGTTCGACGCTACTCGTCAACCGCTCGTGGAGGTCGGGGTACTTTCGTTCGACAGCGGCGGCGAGATCGGCGCGGTCCAGCCTGCGACGCAGGGGGCGGATCAGCGAAACGAAGGCGACGACGGCCCCGAGCGAGAGCCAGACGGCGAGGACGCCCGCGCGCGGGATCGGCCCGAGCGACTCCCCGAGGGCGAGATCGACGAGGAGTGCCGATGTCGCGAACGAAGTCAGCGCCAGCGCGAGCAGACTGATTCCGCGTAGCCTGCGGAGACGACGTACCCGACACGCGAGGGCGTCGAGGCGTTCGTGGAGGCTTTCCGGGAGGAGGGTCGTCATCGGCTAGTCCTCGGGGTTGAGGGTGTATTGTAACGGGAGAGAATGGCCCGTCCTAGCGCGAGTTCGCCAAATCGAGACTTCGAATTAGCCACAGATGAACACAGATGAACACAGATAAAGGCAAAGACGGATTGTGAATACATTCTGTCTCATCTGTGTTCATCTGTGTTCATCTGTGGCTAATTCTTGTATTGTTCGCGTTCGCGTCTCCGACTATGATCGCGTCATTCAGTAAGGCGAACGAACCCGCCGCCACACCGCTACCTTTCATGGAGGAAAGGGCAACCGTGTACACCACCGTCGAGCAGATCGCGTCACTGGTCCAGGGCAAGGTCCACGGCAACGGGCAACAGGTTGTCGCGGCTGCACGCTCCTCGAACGAGGCCGGACCTGCGGACATCACGTTCCTCGAGAACGAGCGCGGCCTTCGCCTGCTCCAGGACTGCAAGGCGGGAGTCGTCGTCCTCTCCAGGGGCGTCGCCGAGAAACTCCTCGCCGAGGGCAAGATGTCCTTCGTGGCCGTCGAGGTCGCCGACCCGCTCGTCGCGTTCGTCCGCATCGTCCAGCACTTCCAGGGCGACCCGGAACCGGCACCCGCCATCCTCGACGAGATGGCGCGGATCCACCCGACCGCGAAACTCGGCGAGGGCTGCTCCGTGATGGCGTTCGCCGTGATCGGGGCGGGAACCAGGGTCGGACATCGCTGCCAGATCCACCCGAACGTCGTCGTCGGGCGCGATTGCGTCCTCGGCGACGATGTCGTCCTCCATCCCGGCGTCGTCCTCTACGATCGCACCGAGGTCGGCTCGCGGAGCATCATCCACTCCGTCGCGGTGCTGGGGGCCGACGGGTTCGGGTATCGCTTCCAGGGGGGACGCCAGGTCAAGGTGCCGCAACTGGGCAACGTGGTGATCGGCGAGGATGTCGAGATCGGCGCGGGCACGACGGTCGATCGCGGGACCTTCCAATCGACGCGGATCGGCGACGGCACCAAGATCGACAACCTGGTGATGATCGCTCACAATGTCCGAGTCGGGCGACACAACCTGATCGTCGCCCAGGCGGCGATCGCCGGGTCGAGTACGACGGGGGATTACGTCATCCTCGCCGGGCAGGTCGGCGTCGCGGACCATGTGACGATCCATGACCGCGTCATCGCCGGGGCACGCTCGGCGGTCCACGCAGATGTGGCAGCAGGCCAGCGTGTCCTCGGGGTGCCCGCCATGCCGGAGCGCGAGGCGAAGCGCGTCATCCTGAGCATGATGCAGCTCCCGAAGCTCATCAAGGATGTTCGCGCCCTTGAGAGAAAACTCGGGTTGATCGAAACGAACGAGGACGCCCAGGTCTCGAAGGATGTCGCATGAGTGCTGCCTTTGCCCTGGATCTGGTTAGCCCGACGCAGCCGATCGGCCTCATCGCCGCCGGGGGGCGCTTCCCCCTCTACTTCGCGGAGAAGGCCCACGCGGCGGGGCTGCGCCTCGTGATCGTCGGGTTGCGCGGCCTGGCCGATCCCACTTTGGCCCAGTTCGCCTGGCGCTTCCACTGGTGCGGGCCGATTCAACTCGGCAAGATGATCCGCCTCTTCTCCCGCGACGGGGCGAAACGGCTCGTGATGGCCGGCAAGGTCTACAAGGGCGACTTGATGTATCGCCCCTGGAGGGTCTTCTTCTTCACGCCGGACTGGCGCGCCTTGCGCATGTGGTTCTTCAACCGTCGCAGCGACAACGGGGACCATTCGGTCCTGCTCGCCATCATCGACGAGTTCGCCAAGGACGGTTTGACGTTCGCCTCGGCCCTCGACCTCTGCCCGGAGTTACTCGTGAAACCTGGAGTGTTGACGCGCCGACGACCTTCGACAGCGGAATACGCGGACATCGCCTTCGGCTGGGAGCTCGCCAAGAAGTTCAGCGCGATGGAGGTCGGCCAGAGCATCGCCGTCAAGGACAAGACTGTCCTCGCTGTCGAGGCGATCGAGGGCACAGACCTCGCCATTCTACGCGCGGGGGAGTATGCCCGCGGCAGCTTCACGCTCGTGAAGCTCGCCAAGCAGGGCCACGACATGCGCTTCGATGTCCCGACCGTCGGCCAGACCACGATCGAAACGATGGCCAGGGCCGGCGGCCGGGTGTTGGCCCTCGAGGCCGGCAAGACCATCCTCCTCGACCACGAGCAGACCGTCGCGCTCGCCGACCGCCTCGGCATCAGCATCGTGGCCCTGTCCAACTGAGCGATTGTGCCGACCCCGCGCCCTCGCATCGGTCGGCATTTTTTCTCTCATCGGTCTGCTCCTCTCGCCCTGAGCGATGAAGGAGGATAGAGTATATCAGTCGTATGCTGTTCGACCCCTCGTTTCAGCATGCTCCCTGACCAGACGCGCCGGGTACGCCGACCGTCGGACCCGCGCCGGAGTTGAGTGGCTCTCATGGGCATCATGACGTTCCAACTGCCGTCCAGGCTCCCGCCTGAGATCGACCGGGAGATGGAGCGTTGTTGCCTCATGGGCGGCCCCGACAACATGCCCTTCCCGACTCGCTACCGCCGCGAAGGCGACCTTGTCGTCCTCGAGCGCAACGTGGAGGAAAGTGGCTTCCTGATCGCCCCCTGGGCGGTCACCGGGATCTGCGTCGGTGCGCTCCCCGACGTCGTGAGGGTCACGATGGTCGCGCTGTTCGATCGACTCGCGAAAGTGAGTACGGGGCCCGGGCCCGGCGCCACGACGATGGCCGTACGGTTCTCGACGG
>JANXSH010000714.1 GCA_025356615.1 Planctomycetia bacterium
GTCATCACCACGAACCCGGTCACACGCCTCGACGTAATCGCGGAGTACGGCCTGGCGAGCGAGCGCGTCGCCTTGGTTCCCGTAGCCTGCGAACCGGGGATTAAGTTCGAGGGCCTGGCCCCTCGCTCCGTCTCCCGAGCCGTCTTTTGAGGCGAGCATACGCGCGCAAGACGACGGCCATCCCCTTGTGCGGCGAGGGGTTGGTAACGTTGAGGAGGAACCCGGAAGGCACGGGGACGGGGCGGGGGGCGAGGCCCGCGAACTTGATCCCCGGCTCGCAGGCTACAGGAACCAGGGCGACGCGCTCACTCGCCAGGCCGTACTCCGCGATTACGTCGAGGCGTGTGACCGGGTTCGTGGTGATGACGCGATCGGCCCGCGAGACGGTGGCGCGCATCGAGGGCAAGAACTCCCGGTGGAACTCCTCGGTAAATATCTCGGGAATATATCTTTGGATCACATCGTAGACCATGAAGCCGAGCGGCCTCACGGTCATCAGGGGGTGGCGGATGCGATCGACGAGGGCGAACCAGGCGTCTGCGCGGAGGGCCGACGGCGACCAGGGCAGCGCTCGCTTCCCGCCGTCGTTGTCGAGAAAGAGTTGCATCGAAAGCCACTCGACGGGCAATTCGGGCACCTCGGAGGCGAGTTCGTCGATTCCCTTTTGGCCGGGCAGGAAGGCGAGGGTGATTCGTAAGGGGTCTCCCCTCTCGCGATTCACCTGGACCAGTCCCACGAGCAGCGTTCGCGCCGCCTCCCACACGCCGCCTTGATAGCGGTACGGCAGAATGATGTGGACGTGAGAGGGCCGATTCGGGGTCGCCGGGCTGCCCCAGCCTTCTGCGGATAGGGGTAGTGCGGCGGCCTCGACCAGGATCGGGAGCCATGCGTGCGGCTCCCCAACTGGGAGGAATCGGAACCTCTCGCGCAGCAATTCCCAACCGATCAAAGCGGGGAGTGTCAGGACTTCGGGCGAATGGACCAGGAACAACGTCGCGTTAGGAGAAACGTCCTGGAGTCGCGTGTTGAACCAGCTCACCGTGTCGTCGTCGAAGAGAGGCATGACGGCACGATCGGGAGGGCCATCGACCAGCCAGACGCACCGTTCGCCCAGCGCGAATGGGAAGGTGGACCGAGCCGACAGCGCGAGCCACACGTCGCAGCACGCTTTCGAAACGAGTGCGTTCGCCATTCGCTCCGCGTCCGAGCGCCATTGGTCTTCCGCCTGTCGCAACAGTCGTCGGACGGACGGGAAGCACAACCGAAAGAAGAGCCATGCGAAGGCCAACAACAGCCCGAGGGGCGCGAGAGGGAGGAGCAGGAGGAGCCATAATCGCGAGGCCAGCCCGACTCGACGGCGTAACCTGCCCTTGACTCGCCGAAGCAGCGAGGACGCCGCGTGCAGAACTTTGGCGCTCGGCCGCATCTGTTCCAGGAACGAACCGACCTCCACTTCGAGGCCAGGTTGGGCTGGGTACGGCCACGCCTCGGCGACCAACACGACCTCGCTGCCGCCCCCGAGAAAGTGGGCGATCAACCCCTGAAGGACGGCGTCGTCGCTCTTGTCCGTCCCCGGCAGGTCGATTCCCCAGATGCCGATGCGGATGTTCTGTCGCGGCTTATAAAGGTCCAAGCGTTCTTCCTCTCGAGAGAGACTAACCACATCGGGTGACAAGGTGACAAGGTGATGACACGCCTCGCTCACCGTATACACTCTGTCTTCTTTCTGTGTTCTCTGTGCCTCTGTGGTTAGATCGTCTTTATTTCTTCACGGGTACGCCCGTCTCACCGAGGCGCGCGCACCGAGACCTCATCGGCCAGGCGAGCCTGGAAGCTTTCGACGCGGAACCAGACGCTCCGGCCTGTCGTCGTCACCGGAATTTTGCCGTGGTAGGAGATCGTGAACGTATGCTTGCCAGGGGGAATGAGGATGACTCTTTCCACGAAGGAGTCTCCCTCGAGGCGCAATTCGCCTTCGGGGAGCAGGGCGCTCGAGATGGTGTACCCCTTGGTCGGATCGACCCCCTCTAGTTTCAGCCTCGAGGCGACCCGCATGGGGCGGGTGTGGTGGTTGGAGATTTCTATCGTCCCCTGCCGCTTGGTACACCATCGCCACGTCTTCCAGTCGGGATCGACCTCACCATGCTCTAGGGGGGAGAACTCCGGGTTCCAGCAAACCTGGAGCATCATGACCCTACGGAGGTTCTCCAACTGGTCGTCCGTGTAGCGAAGGCGCACCCCTGCCAGATAATCCCGAAGGTCGAAGAAGAGCGCCCCCTCGCCGCTTTCGATCGGCCGCAGACCAGCCGGTCCCAGCAAGTAATTTCGCACAGCGACGACGAGCGGGGGGTTCTTGGCACGAACGTCGAGGACGATCCCTCCCACGTCCATGAGGGCGAGTTGTTCGAGGAACGCCTCGACGGGGAGCGCCTCGATCGTTTCGTGCAGGAAGGCGGCCCGCCGGTTTCGCATGGCCGGCTCGCTCCAGCGCAGACCCTTCGTGTAGAGTATAGGGCACGGCGTATTCGTAGCTACCGAAAGGGAACGTGGAGGAAGGCAACTGATAGACGAGAGTTCCGGCGGGCACGGATTCCTGGATCGCCTCGGCGAAGCGGCGGCTGGTGAGGAACTGCGTATTGATGGCCCTGGGGTCGAACATCTGCTTGCGGGGGATTATGTCGAGAAGCCCGACGGCACCGCAGACGAGGATCGCGAGAGACCAGGCCCACGGCCAGCGTGTGCCTCGGAGGAGTCGGGAGACGAGCAGGCCGACGGCGAGCAGCCCGAGCATGGCCAGGTAGACGGCTACGCGGTTCAGCCCGTGGAACTGCGGCGTGACGAGGTGCGCGAATAGCGCCCCGAAGCCGGACAGGGTCGCGAACAGCACGACCCCCAGGGCGACGACCCCCAAGCCAGGCAGCAGGTCGTCATCGCGGCGCGGGCCGAAGAGGCCGAATCCGAGCAGGACGAGAACGCCGGAGGCGGCGACCAGCCCGATGGCCGCCTGATATCCTTCCGCGAGAGGAGTCGTGGACTGGTAGCGCGCGGACAGCTCACGCATCGGGGGGAAACGGTGGTCGGGTACAGGGAGGAGCAACTGCGTCAGGCGGAGGGAGTAGATTTCGACGTGAACAGGGTGTTTGGCGCTGACGTTCCGGTTGGTGCCCTGCTGCCACCAGTAGGCCACGTTCGGAGCGAGGTTGAGGCCAACCCCGACTCCGATGATACAGAACAGCAGTCCGGCGTGGCCCAAGGGTGCCCAGCAGCGAAGCCGCAGCGCAGAATAGGCTGCGGCGGCGAGATAGCCCATGCAGGCGAACGCCGTGTAATAGTGCCCGGCAAAGACCCCCACGAATGCGAACAGCCCCGCCACCAGGAAACGCCGCGAACGCCACAAGGAGACCTGCGCGGAGTCGCGCAGCCCGAGCGGCTGCAAGAGCCATAGGAGGGCGAATGCCATGAGGGGCAGATGATAATACCCGGCGAGCATGATGTGGCCCTGGCCACGCTCGAAGTGGTAGGGTTGGAATGCGAACAGGAGAGCGAGGACCAGGGCCAGAGTCGCGCGGAAGCCGAGGTGCCTGAATAGCGCCAGAGCCGTCGTCGTCGAGAGCAGGAACGTGAGCAGGTAGTAGACGTTCAGGACGACGGCCCAATCCGCCACGGCGTACCCGATCAGCTTCATGAACAGGAGGTGCAAGGCGTCGAAATGAGGGAAGTCGTAGAGGTAGAGGCCGAAGGGCGCTCCCAGGTCGGGGTGATGGTAGACCCAGCCCGTCTCCAGGAGGATCTTGACTTGCGCGGCGTAGAACACGCCATCGCCCCAAGCGAACAGGGCCATCGGGTAGCGGAAATCGACCCGGCCCAGTCCGAGTACGACCCACAGGATGGCGAAGGTCACGACCCAACCAACGGCGTGCAGGGCCAGCTCCCGGAGTATCCTGACCCGCTTCGAGTCACCTTGGATCGGGCCGAGCGATTCGCTCATGGATATTCTCCGACACGAGGATTGCCTGGTCAGGCGCATGCACCCAACGCGAACAGCCTACTCTTCACAGGCATCTGACACAAGTCACGGTCGTGATCGCCCGGCGACCGGCGTCGGATCGGTGGCTGGCTGGATCGAGAATTGCTCCACCCCGAACCAAACCGACCCGTGCGGGGAATCGACGCGGGGCGCGTCGCCCAACTCATGGAAGGTCAGCCGGTGCGAGCCCGGCGGCAGCGTGAAGCGTCGGCTCGACGTGAGGCCATTCTGTACCTCGGCGCTGTCCCCGCGTAGAACGGAGCCGGTGATGCGGAGGCCGGCACTGCTCATACGCGCCCGCAGTGACAACTCGACTTCGACCGGGTCGGCGTCGGTATTCACGAGATCCACCATTCCCGTCTTGGAAGGACACCACCTGATGCCATCGGCGTCCTGGGGCAGGATGCGCGTCCAGCAGCGGGCATAGACGGGCAATGAGGTTAGAGTTCGCATGCGCTCCCACTGCGCGGGTTCGTGCCGGGCGCGGAATTTGCTGGCGAGGCCGCGGAGGTCGTAGAACGAGCAGCCCTGGCCGTCGGACAGCGGCGTCAGACCGGCCGCAGCCAACTGGCGGGCGACTGCCTTCATAGAGGGAGTCTCCTTGGCGCGGGGGTCGAGGATCAGTCCCCCGAATCCCATCAAGTAGAGCTGCTCGAGAAAGGCTTTGGGGGGCAACCGATCGATCTCCTCCTGCCAGACCGCTCCACGACGGTTGATCATAGCCGGGCTGCTCCAGCGTAGTCCTTGGGTAAACAGGTAGCCTGAGAGGTAGTCATACCGCTCGAAAGGGAACCGCGAGGAGGGCAAGGTGTAGATAGCCGTGCCCTTTGGGACTGCTGCCTGGATCGCTTCGCCAAATTGTATGGCCGCTGCGAACTGTGTCCGCGCCTTCGAGGGGTCCAAGTCTAGTTTGCCCGGTAGCACGTCGAACACGATTAGGGCGCTAAAGGCCGCCAGCGCAACCCCTCTCCAAACAGGTCGAATGAGCAGTTGCCAGCGGTCCATCAGTGAGCCAACGGCGATCAGGCCGAACAGGGCTAGGCAGGGAACCATCCGGCCATAGGCGTGGATCTGCGGGGTGACCAGTAAGGCGAATAAGGCACCGAACCCAGACAGGGTCGCGACCAGCAGGCTGGCGAGAATTACCACTCCGAGCCTCGGCAGGAGGCCACTACCCTCAGCGCGATGCCGGCCGAACAGCCCGAGAGCTAACAGCACCGCCAAGCCGAGACCTCCCGCCAGACCGATGGCCGACTGCGGCTCGTACTTCTCGATCCCGGAGTATTTCTCGTAGTTGTGTGTGACCTTCGGAAGGAGCCCGACCCGGTGGTGCCTGTGCGGCAGCAACATAGGGGTAAGCCGTAAGGAACACTTCTCGACCAAAGCAAAAGGCTTCGTGCTTACAATTCGGTTGCCACCCTCGCGGGTCCAGTAAAGGGCGTTGGGAGCGAGGTTGCAGCCGAAGCCCAGCCCGACCACTCCTACGAGTACAGCCGCTTGGACCAGCGGTGCCCACTGTCGCAGGCTCGCGGCGCTGTAGATGCCGGCCACCAGGTAGAACAGGCAGAAGAAGAAGGCGTAGTAGATCCCCCCGAAGATACCGAGGAAGGCGAACAAGATACTCAGGCGGAACCGCCACGAGCGCCAGAGTGACAGCCCTTCGGCGTCGCGCAGTCCCGCCGGCTGCAACAGCCACACCAGCGCGAACGCCATCAGCGGCACATGGTAGTACGCGGCCAGCATGATATGGCCCTGGCCGCGATCGAAATGGTACGGCTGGAAGGCGAACGCCAGGGCGAGGGGCAGTGCGAGCAGCGCCGGCAACCGCAGGTGCCGCAGCAGCGCCAGCGAGGTGCTGGCCGATAGGCCGAACGTCAACAGGAAGAAGACGTTGAGTATCACGGCCCAGTGGGGCCAGACGTAGCCGATGAGTTTCATGATGAACAGGTGCAGGGCGTCGAACTGGGCGAAGTCGTACAGGTCGAGGCCGAACGGCGCGCCCAGGTCGGGGTGGTGGTAGACCCACCCCGTCTCGAGCATGATCTTCACCTGCGCGCCGTAGTAGACGCCATCGCCCCACGAATCGAGCGCGATGGGAACCTCCAGGTCGGCATGTCGCAGGTCGTAGACGTGGAAGAGACCCGCAACACAGACGAGCCAGGCCAAGGCGTGGAGGGCCAGTTCGCGGAAGAACGGGCGTTTCATTCGAGAAAGGGAGGTTGACATCGGCGATTCTCCACATAGTCAAGTCATTTGCCAGCAGGCCCGAACGCCGTCACGCCAGTCGAATCGCGGCTCCCAGCCGATCGTCTCGCGCAAGAGGGAGCCGTCACCCCGGCTACGCTGGGTATTCACTCGCTCCTCGCCAGGCTCCCCCTCGGTCGGCGTCATCCCGCCGGCCAACTCTCCGAGATAGCCGGTCACTTCGCGAAGCGATGTCTCTTGCCCCGACGCCACGTTGTACACGATCGATGGAATCTCAGGCCGCAACAGGCCGACGATCGCCGTCGCGGCGTCTCGCACTTCCACGAAGTCTCGTGTGGCGTCCAAGTTCCGAACAGGGAACGTCGCCCCTCGAGGCAGAGACCGCAGGCGCTGGGCGATCGATGCGAGGAAGTATTGCGTCGGCAGGCCGGCACCGATCACGTTGAACAGCCGGGCGGTCCGCACGCGCAGCCCCCACGACGACGCGGCGACCCGGCCGAGGTGCGTCTGGGCCAGTTTCGACGCGCCGTAGAACGTGGCGGGCGCGCAGGGATGACTCTCGTGCACGGGCAAATGTTCGGACCCGACCGGCCCGTACTCCGCCGCCGACCCGATCAGGACGACGGGCGAACGGGGGACGTGCCGCCGCACCGCCTTGAGGACATCGAGCGTCCCCTGGACGTGCGTCCGGTAGAAATCGCCTGCGTCTCGCGCGTCGGTCACGCCCGCGCACTGGACGATCGCCTCGGGCCGATGCGCCTCGATGATTGCCGAGACGCTCGACGCATCCCGCACGTCGCAGTACATGCAATCGCCGTCGCGCCGGGAAGTCGAGACGACGAGCCGGCCCTGTCGGCCCAGTTCGTCACGAACCGCGCGCCCGATGAAACTGTTTCCAGCGATGACCAGGACGCACGACATCAGGCGGCTCCGCGCGGCAGGAAGTCGTAGCGCCCCGTGCCGAAGAGCTGGGTCGCCTCGAGTAAGTCTTCGTGGCGGCCCAAGTCGAGCCAGGTCGCGTCGTTGCCCCAGGCGTTGACCGTCCTGCCCGCAGCGATCAGCTTCAAGACGAGCGTCGGGAAATCGAGATAGACGCCCGCCTCGATGTGGTCCAACACCGAGGCATCGTAGACGTAGATCCCCATGCTTACGGGATAGTGCAGCGTCGGCTTCTCGATGTATCCCGTCACTCGTCCGTCCTGCACTTCGAGGATGCCGAGGTCGATCTTCACCTTCTTCTGGTGGGCGGCGATCGTCAACACCGCGCCGAAATCCTTGTGCGACTGAACGAGGGCGGCGTAGTCGAGGTCGGTGAGGATGTCGCCGTTCATGACCAGGAAGGTGCCCTTCAGGCCGGGCACCATCGCCAGGCTTCCCGCCGTGCCCGTCGGCTCCTCTTCCTCGATGAAGTCGATCTTCATCAGAGCCTGGAGGCTGCGATGTTGGGCGAGGAACGTGCGAAAATACACGCTCATGTAGCCGAGCGACAGCGTGAGGTGAGTGAACCCCGCCGCCGCCAACTGCCTGCAAATGATCTCGAGGATCGGCTTGTCGCCGACGGGTAACAATGGCTTGGGTATCACCGTCGTGTACGGTGCGAGTCGTGCCCCACGCCCCCCCGCAAGGATGACTGCTCTCATTCGTTCACTCCCCCCAGAGTCCCGAAATTCTGTCAAACGCGATACGATCCGACTGGTTCGACATCCTTGCGATGGCGGAACCATTCCACCGTCCTCCTCAGCCCCTCGTCGAGGCTGACGCGCGCCGCCCAGCCGGCGCGCTCGGCGGCGAGTTTGGCCGACCCCAACAGTGTGAACACTTCGCTGGCAGCGGGCCGCTTGCGGTCCTCCGTCTCGACGACGGGAAGCTGTCTGCCGACGATCGCCTGGATGCGGTCGATGAGGTCGCCGACCGTCACGCCGACCGTGGTCGCCAAATTCGTCACCGTGCCGACGCACGCGGGGCTATCGGCCAGGGCGATGAACCCCGCCACGGTGTCTTCGACGAACACCATGTCGCGCACCGGCGAGCGCGAACCGATGCGGATCTCGTCTCCGAACAAAGCTTGCGTGATGACCGTTGGAATAACCGCTCGGGCACTTTGACGCGGCCCAAACGTGTTGAACGGGCGCACCACCGTCACCGGCAGGTCGAACGCCTTGTGGTAGCTCAAGGCGATCGCGTCGGAGCCGATCTTCGTCGCCGAGTACGGCGATTGGGCCTGGAGCGGATGCACTTCGTCGATCGGCGTGTAGAGGGCGGTGCCGTAGACCTCGCTGGTAGAGGTGACGACGATCCGATCGACGCCCTCAGCCCGCGCCGCCTCGAGTGCGTTGAGGGTGCCGTTGACGTTCACCGTCACATACGAGTTCGGCGCGACGTAGGAGTAAGGAATCCCAATCAAGGCCGCAAGGTGGTAGATCCGCCAACAGCCGCGCGCCGCCTCGCGGACGGCGCGGGGGTCGGCGATGTCGCCGGGGAACACTTCCAGTCGGCCCGCCAACTCCTTCGGCAACTCCTCCAGCCAGCCGTGTTTGCCGTGCGAGGCGTAGCGCAAGAAGGCCCGCACGCGGTAGCCCTCGCGCAATAGCCCTTCGACGAGATGGCTCCCGATGAACC
>JANXSH010000744.1 GCA_025356615.1 Planctomycetia bacterium
CTGGAGGTTCTTGGGCAACTCGCCGACCTCGTCGAGGAACACGGTCCCGCCGTTGGCCACCTCGAAGATGCCCTTGTGGTCGCGGTCCGCGCCGGTGAACGAGCCTTTGACGTGGCCGAAGAACTCGCTCTCGACGAGGTGTTCCGCCAGCGCGCCGCAGTTGACCGGGATGAACGGCATCTCCGCGCGCTTCGACATCTGCCACAGCGATCGGGCGGCGAGTTCCTTACCGCAGCCCGTCTCGCCGAGGATCAACACCGTCGCCTCGGTCGGGGCGACCATCGCGAGGAAGCGCTGCACGTCCTGCATCGGCGGCGACGCGCCGACGAGGACAGACGGCCCCTCGGCCTTCTGCACCCGGCTCTCGAGCGCGAGGTTCTTGTTGCGCAGGTCGCGCCGGTCGGCCATGCGCGTCAGCACCGCCTCGATGTCCGCGAGCTTGCACGGCTTGGTGATGTAGTCCGCCGCCCCTAATCGCATCGCCATCGTCGCCGTCTCGATGCTGGCGTGGCCCGTCATCACGACGGCCTGCGTCTCGGGGCTTACCTTCTTGAGGTGTTCCAGCACCTCCAGGCCCGACATGCCCGGCATGCGCAGGTCGAGGATGGCCGCGTCGAAGACGTTCTTCTCCATCACCTTGACGGCCGCGCGCCCGTCCTGGCACACCGTGACCTCGTGGCCCATGCGCGGCAGCTCGGTGCGCATGAACTCGCGGAGGGACGATTCGTCATCGACGAAAAGCACGCGCATCCCGCGAACGGCACCCGCGGTCTGATTCCGGCTCATATCGTTCATGCTTACTGCTCCCCCTGCGGAGACGCCTTCCTTGGCGTCCCCTCACCTCACGCCGCGCGTGACGGAATGACGGTTCCCTTGGGCACGGACGGTCTGTCCGCGATCGGTTCGCCCGGCTGGATCGGGAGCCGGACCACGAACGTACTCCCCTGACCGGACCCCGGACTGGTTGCCTCGATCTCGCCCCCGTGTTGGCTGATGATGAGGTGGCTGATGGTCAGCCCCAATCCGGTCCCCTTCCCCGTGCGACTCCTGGTGTAGAACGGCTCGAAGATGTTCCCCTGGACTTCCTGGCTCATGCCGCATCCGGTGTCGGTGAAGCGCAGCTCGGCCGTGCCGTCGCGCTGGCTCAGGCGGATCGTCAGCCGGCCGCCGTCGTCCATGCTCTCGAGCGCGTTGACCACGAGGTTGAGGACGACCGACTTGATCTCCTCGCCGTTGACGCACGCGCTGATCCGCCCGGCCCGCTCAGGCGGCACCTCGAGTTGGATCTGCTTCTCCTTGTGATTCGTGAGGTGCTGCGTCACGTCGAGGACGGCCTGGACGAGGTTGCGCAGGTCCGTCGGGTCGCGGCGCGGCTCGCCGGTGCGGCTGAACTCGAGCAAGCGCTCGGTGATGTTCTTGCAGCGGAACGCCTCTTCCTGGATCATCTTCAGGTACTTGGCGAATATCTCGTGCTCCTCCGACGCGCGGTTCCCGACGCGCAGGGAGCGTGACAGCGACTCGAGGCGGGCCTCGAGCGCTTCGCTACAAAAGGCGATGCTCGCGAGCGGGTTGTTGATCTCGTGGGCGACCCCGGCCGCCAGGAAGCCGACGGACGCCAGCCGCTCGCTGCGCACCAGTTGTCGGCTGCGCTCGTTGACCTGCTGGGCGAGGTCGGCGTGGACGACCTGGACCCTGCCGACCATGTCGTTGAAGGCGCGGGCGAGGTCTTCCATCTCGTCGCCGCTGTGCAACTCGATCCGGTGCGCCAGGTCGCCCTCGGCGACACGCTTGACGCCCCGGTCCAGATCCCGAATCGGGGCCAACACCCAGGCGTAGAACGACCGCATCAGTCCCGCGAGTAGGATCAGCCCGATGATACTCGCCGGGACGACGATCCACAGCGCGACCTGGTAATGGCTGCGCGTCGCGTAGAGTCGGTCGCCGAGTTCCGTCTTGATGTGGTCGCGGAGATCGACGCTGCCGCGCGTGAGCGTCGCCCTCGGCTTGGCGAGCTTTAGGATGTTATTTTGGCGGCGAACCTCGTCGCCGCCACTTACGGCACCAGGGGTTATAAGCTGATCGATGGCCTGCTGGTACTCGTCCAGGTTGCCGTGGAGTCCGGCAATCACTTCTCGCTCGTAGAGACCTCGCCGCGAGTCGTAACTGTGCGCGAGCGTCTCCCCGAGCTTTTCGCTGTAGGTTTCGAGGTTGTCGCGCACCTTGCGGATCTCGGCGTCCACGGTCGCGGGGTGCTTCACCATCTCCTCGGTGTTCTCGCGGGAGACCAACTCGCCGACGGACGCCTTGAGCTGCTCGGCGGCGAACAGTTCGTGGAGCTTGCCCCGGATGCTGTTGGTCGTTGTGTAGTACGCCCACAGTCCGCGCAGCGTCCCCGATAGCAGGACGGTCATGAGCAACACGACCAGCCCGAGTCCCAGGAGCAGTTTGTGGCGTATCCGCCAGCGCGAGGCCACGCCCGACCTCCCTTTCCCCTCGATCACTACCCAGAGCGCGACGGCCCAACCCCGAACGCGGGGCCACCATCGCTTCCCCCTCTGGAGGACCGACCGGGGGGCGAATCTAGCAGATATTCTCGGAAAGGGGGAGAGCAAGTTTCTCGCCGACAAGAGGCAGGGGCATGGCAAGGTTTGCAAGATGGACCCGGTCCCTGGAGGTAGGATACGAAGGAACCTCGCTTGCCAGGCCATCCTTTCCACCTGGTCAAGGTTGCTATAGTGACGAACGGCACGTCGCTTCGGAAGCGAGGCACTTCGGATAACCTGGTGAGGATGCGCGGATGCGGAAGTTGCGGACGGCCCGCATCGGGAGCGGCAAGGTCGGGCAGGTCCACTCGGCTCCCTCTGATCCGGTCTTGCTCCCCCTCCCCTTTAGGGGAGGGGGCTGGGGGGTGGGGTCAGACGCTGGGAGACTTCACCTTTCCTTTG
>JANXSH010000763.1 GCA_025356615.1 Planctomycetia bacterium
CCGACTCCGCGACGGGAATGTCGGCCAGGCCGGGAACCAGCTTGGGCTGATCGCTCATGTCTCTCTCATCTCGCGGGCGTGCCTCGAGGCGGGGTTTTCATCCTGTTCATTATGGAAACTCGGCGGGGGAAGAGCAAACCCCTCTCGACACGAATCGGGGCAAGAAGGAGGGGGGCGAGTGAGAGGATCGTTCTCATGACCGTCACAAGTGCCAAGCCGACGATCGCATCGTCTCGACCATCCTGCCGAGGATGATCAGAAATGGCGGTTCCCCACACAAAGCTTGGGCGTCGAGATGGATGTACACCTCAGCGGTGAAAGGATGATCGACGGGGGCGACCGTCGGGGCGTCTCTCGGCCAGGGGTATTCCGGGTTCGGCAGGAGCTTGCGATCGGCGATCGACGGAGCCAGGTCTTCGATGGCACCGACGATCGATGTCACGGAGCCTTGCCACCGGGTCAATTCAGCCGTGGTCGCGAAGCCAAGCGGAGTGAGGATATTGGAGTTTGCCAGCAGTTCAGTCAGGAACCTGCGAAATGCGGCGTGCCCATCGCGACTGGGAGTCGTCTGAAAGTATGCCTTTGCGAGCTTCTCCGTACACATTTGGAGGTAATGCAATTCGTGGCATACGGGAAAGGGGAAGGGTCGGACCCCGATCAGGCGGCACCAAACTCGCTGCACAGCCGAGCGCCAACTCGACCGATCCGCGTGAAAATAACGAAAGACGGACCAATCGGATTGGGCCTGGCGGTAGAACGCGGCCTGACGGGCGTTCATCGCGCCCTCCGGGTGATCCGGTTCCCCTCCAACCCCCAACCGGCAGGCAGGAGTTTTGCATCGGTTTGGATCTGTTGCCACTCGTCCGGGGTGACATCCGCGACCCGAACTCGGAACGGGAAATCCGTGACCGCCGGCGTCGTTTCGACAGAAATGATAAGACTACCCGGCTCGGGATACAGCCCCGTGTTAACCTCCAGCAACCTTACCTCATCGTCTGGCGCACCGGCTGGGAGGTAGATGACCTGAGTCAGGCGAGAGTCGAATCGCAGGTGTTGGCGTGCCAACCACTCGGCGAATGCCGCCCGCTCTTTCGTGACCTCGCTCATCGGTACGTTCCTCTGGCTGCATAATAAGGGAATGAGAGGGGTGCTTCCTGTTCATTATGGAAACTCGGCAGGGGAAGAGCAAACCTCTCTCGCGACACGAATCGGGGCAAGAAGCAGTCGGTCGAGTGAGAGGGCGGCGACCTGTTACTCGTCTCTCTCAACTGAGAACTGACAACCGTCAACCGACAACTCTTTCTATTGTGCCTTCCGCAGGACCGGATCCAGTCGCGGATCGATCGACGGATGCGCCCAGTCCGACCCGCCCGTCACGGGTAGGATCACGAGCGGGAGGGCCGATTCGGGTGGCGTCTCCGCCCCTTCCACTCGTCCCTTGACCAACCGGACGACTCGGTCGGTCGGTTTGACGAGATCCATGTTGTGCGTAACCATGATGATGGTAAGCCCCTCCGCTCGGTTCAAGTCGCGAAGGATCTGGATGATCTCATGCCCCTTCTCCTCGTCGAGGTTTCCGGTCGGCTCATCGGCGAGCAGGATGCGCGGCTTGCTGATGAGCGCCCGCGCGATCGCCGCCCGCTGCATCTCGCCGCCGGACAGCTCGCGCGGGCGGTGGTGCAGGCGGTGGCCCAGGCCGACGCGCTCCAGCAGGGCAGTGGCCTCGCGGCGCAGCGTGCCGCGCCGCCACAGGTAGCCGAGGACGGACGAGGCTATCATGCTGGGCATGAGGACGTTTTCGAGGGCCGTCAGTTCCGGGAGTAGGTGGTAGAACTGGAAGACGTAGCCGAACGTCGAGTTGCGCAGCTGGTCGCGGCGGCGCGACGGGACGTTGTCGATGCGCTCGCCGTCGAGGACGACAAGCCCCTTGTCGGGCTGGTCGAGTGTGCCGAGCAGGTGCATGAGCGTACTCTTGCCGGAGCCGGACGCGCCGACGACCGCGAGGAATTCGCCCGCCTGCACGTCGAGATCGAGGCCGTTGAGGACGGGCACCTCGATGCGGTGTCGGCGATAAGCCTTGTGCAGGCCCCGAGCGGCGAGCAGCGGATAGGGAGTGGTCGTCATTGCGTGATTCCTATGTGTCATACTCATTCTCATCCGCCATTGTAGGGTGGGTCGAGCGGAGCGAGGCCCACCACCTACCCTCGGCGTCATGGATAAGAGTGAAGCGAGTGAGATGCTGGTGGGCCTCGCTCCGCTCGAC
>JANXSH010000845.1 GCA_025356615.1 Planctomycetia bacterium
TCGGCGAGCGGTTGGCGCGATACAGTCGCCAGTTCGCCTTGAGTTCCCAGGCGAGGAAGCCGAACATGCCGGGGATCATCCCGAAGACGATGACCACCATGCCGAGGGCGCGTTCCGCGCTGATGTCGAGCCAGGTCGCCACGAATTCGGAGGTCGGTTGGGCCATGATGAACAACAGCTTGTGCGATACGGTGACGATGGGGAAATGTTTGATCGGGTTGACCTGCGGCTCGAAAAAGACGTTGACGACGAGCCGAACGACGTAAGTAACGACGAACCAGATGAGGCTAAGGAACACTTTGACGACTAAAGCGATTGAAGATTCACCCTGCCGAAACCTCAGCCACTCGTCCACGGTGTAGAGCATCTTATCGACGCGCTCGAGCAGCCAGCGCGACAGCCAGCCGATGGCCCGGAATGTCCCCGGAATCAGATCGTCGCGGAAGTGCCGCCACCTCCGCAGGAACCAGTCGGTCGTCGTCTCCTCGATGAGCATGCCGAGGCGCGAGTTGAGGACGAGACTGATGACGAGGGCAAGCCCCGCGCAAACTCCCGCAATCACGGTCCACCGCACGCCGCACAGCCAGAGGACGACGGCGAGCGGCAGGGTCCAGGCGATCGGCTTGCCGACGAACTGGTAGCACGCCAGGTACGTCCGGCTCTGGAGAATGCGGCGAACGAAGGGAACCCGGAGGATCAGGCCGGGGAAGTCGTAGAGCGGCCAGCGGACGGCGACCCAAACGTACCACAGGAGCCGAAACACGAACCGCCGGAAGGGCGGGACGTGGATCATCGGCAGGAGGAACGCCGCGAGCGGGAGGAAGGTCCACAGCTGGAACGTCTCGACCTTCGGCAGCCCGACGAACTTGTGGGAAAGTTCGGACATCTCGTCGATGCCCTTGAGGAGGAAGAACGACCCCAGCACCGGTAGGATGAGGTAGAGCGTCAAGAATCTGCCGATGACGGTGCCGAAGAACAGCGAACTCAGGCGCTGGAGCCAGCGGAGGTAGATTTCGCCCCGGCGGTAGATGCCGTCGAGGCGCGCGGCGAGGTCGCGGTTCAGGCGGATGAGCGGGTCGCCGGTGAAGAACGTGACCGGGCCGGCGAGGTCGGGCAACTTGAGTTGGTTGCGCGCGAGCGCGTCGCGGAGGTCGCCGAGGGTGAGGTAGCCGCGTTCGCCGACGAGGTCGAGCAACTCCTCGACGAGCTTGTTGCGCGAGAACCGCTCGGCGGCGTTCTCGGGGACGAGGCCGACGGCGTCGAGGCCCGCGAGGAGTTTCGGGCGCAACTCTTGGCGGAGTCGCTCCTCGGCGCTGTGGAGTGCCGCCGTCGTCAACTCGTCGAGCCGACGACGATGCTCGGCATCGAGCGGAACGACTGGGAGCCTGGCTCGCGCCTGGCGAAGGTGCTTGACGGCGAGGACGAGGGGGAGGTCGGGCAAGGGGCGTTTGATCGACCGCTGGAACCAGGAGACGACCCACTCGACGAGGTCGGCGGCGAAGGCGGGCCGCTCCACGTCGATGCAGACCTTTTGCAGATCGTAGAGCAGGCGCGACCCCGCGCTCCAGGTCGCTGCCGAGGCAGGCTCGGCGAGGGCGACGAGGCAATCGGTCCAGTCGTCTTTCTCGGCGGGGGCGAATCGCAAGGCGGCCTGGAGACGATCGACGAGTCCCTTGATGTCGTGCCGCGCCTCGGCACGGAGTACCCCGGCCTGTGAGGCGGGGAGTCGGTCGATCGCGCGGTATCGAGTGATCGCCGCCCGCACCAGGTTCCCCTTGCGCGCCACCTGCTCGGCCCGGAGCCGGAGGACGCCCGGAGCGGTCGAAGTGGTGTCGCGCTCGATGACCTCGGCGGTTTCCGCGATCGCCTGTTCCTCGCCCGACGTGTCCGGGAGGTCCGCCCCGGCGAGGCGAGTCTTCTGGAAGATCGCCTCGGCATCGATCTCCTCGGTTAGGAAAGTGTAGACCCATTCGGGATCCTCGACGGCGGGGAAGAACTGGCCGATGCGGTGTCGGTCGAAGTGGTAGAGTTCGAGGAAGACCGTGGCGAACTCTTCCCAGATGACCGTCAGAGAGTCTCCCTCGAAAAGGTAGTTCTCCTGGCGTAAGACCTCGTGGGCCTCCGCGAAGACGACCGTCCCCATTCGCCGCACGCTCGCTTGGACCTTCTCGGGGGTGAGGTTCCCCCCTTCGCGCAAGTCTCGGACACGCTGATGGACGTGCAGGTGGAACAGCAGTCGCCAGGTGTCGCGCAAGGCACGGCCTGCGGACATGCGGCTCAACTCCAGGGCATACGGTTGCTGGAGCAGGCAGAGCAGCTCGGGGAGCTTCTCCGGCGCGGCGATCTCGAGTTCCTCCTTGGTGGCGAGACGAAGGAGCGTCTCGCGATCGAGGAGGTAGCTCTTGCGATGGGGCACCCCCAGCCCGAGGCCGCCCAGCCCATGATGACGCTTGATGACCCGGCACAGGATGCGGCGCGGCAGGAGCAAGGCGGCAGGATCGACCGCGCTGAGGGCGTCCTGGAGGCGCGCCTGGTCGATATGCTCGGTCGGGAGGGTGGCGGCGGACATGGCGATGACGTTCCTGCGAGTGAGAGTTTGGGAATAGGACGCGGGTGAGCCGATCTCATTTCGGAAATCGGACACTCTCGAGCGACTTTCTCATTTCAGGCTCGATCTTCGGGAATCGCCGCAGCGGGGCATACGCCCGGATGACGTAGACCGGACGGGCCTTATCGTCGTCGCCGATCTTGCGGTAAGCCCGCAACAGCCAGCGCCACCCCCGCCCGCCGCGCCTCAGATCGACGACCCACTCCATGCCCTCGTAGCCATCTGGGGCGTTCGGCAGTTCGAGTTGTGCGCGAAGGAAGAACCTTTCAGGAGCGTTGCGGTTCCCTGAGTTGTCATCCTCTTCGTCCAGCAAGGGTGGGGGGACTTTCAATTCCTGAGAGACCTGCTCGCGGTAATTCTCGAGGGGGATGTCCGCGAACGTGTCCCGCTTGATGTCGATGTAGGCGTCACCCTGCGGGCTGCCGAGGATAATGTCTCGATTGATTTGAAGATAGTCGATCGAGGGGTCGCGGCCGCGATCCGGCAAGAGCGTCCCCCAACCGGGGGGGCGGGTCAGGAGGCACGCATCGTCCTTCGAACCGACCTCCGGGGGGCCGCTCGTGTCGATCTGGGCCGCGGCCACGCCCCGGCTCTGCCATCCGACGAGCCTCGACGCCTTCGGGTGGTAGAGGATTCCGAGCGTCGCCGCCGCCCCGACCACGGAGACGACGAGGGCCGCGATGGCGTATCCCGTGCCGACGAGGCGAACGCTCGCCGTGTTGATCCGCACCAGTGCGATGAGGGCAATCAGAGCCGCCGCCGCGCTGCCGACGAGGGTGAACGCCCCGACGACCGCGACGACGAGGCTGTATAAGGCGAGCAGGCTGGTCCGACGGGGCGGATCCTTGACGAGGGGCGCGCGGGTGCGGTGCTTGCACTCGGGGCAGCTCACCTCCTGCCCGGCGAAGAGGTCTTCCACCTCGTAGCGGGCACCACAGTCACAGGTGAGTGCGATGGACATGGTCGGCGTCTCGTCCGCAGGATATCCCTTCGATCCAGCCATTGTAAGGGGGCGACGGGCCGAACGGTAGGGGGGCGATGCGGGTAAGAATCCAGCCTCCCTTGCCGATCGCGTGCCGGTCCATGCAATACACTTCGGATCACCGCCCCCGGAGATGGTTCGTGCAGATTCGTTTCGTCTTGCCGCCGCGTGTCGATTCCCCCCTCTCACGGCTCGACCCGCGCTGGCGGCTCGTGGGGTTGATCGTCTGCCTGATCGCCCTGGCCGCCGTCCGCTCGTTGCCCGGTGCCCTGGTGGGCCTAGCGCTCGCGCTGGTTCTTGCGGTCATGGCTCGGCCTCCTCTACCCTGGCTGCGCGAGCGGTTCCTCTTCGTCGGCGTCGTCGTCGCGGTGTTCGCGTTGCCGATCCCGTTACTCGGCGGAGCGTCCTGGTCGGACGGGTTCGCTCAGGCTGGGACGCTAGTCGCCCGCGCGCTGGGGGTGTTCCTCATCACCGCCGCGCTACTCGTTGCGGGAAGTTTGGAATCGACCCTGGCCGCGTCGGCCTCGCTGGGCGTGCCCCGCCTACTCGGTCGGCTCGCGCAGATGAGCCTTCGATATCTCTTCCTGCTGGGCGAGGAGTTGGCCCGCCTGCGGGTGGCGCTCCGGGTGAGAGGCTTCCGCAACCGGGCCAACGCCCACTCCTATCGGACCGTCGCCGCCGCCTCGGGAACCCTCCTCGTCAGGGGCAGCGCTCGCGCCGAGCGCGTCGCCCACGCCATGCGCTGTCGCGGCTTCGACGGCGCATTCCGCACGCTCCAGAAGAAGCGGACGACGTTCCGCGACATCGCTTTTTTGTTGACGATGCTCCTCCTTGCCGCCTCGTTGGTATGGTTCGACCGGGCGATCCTCGGGGGCACGCAATGACCCCCGCAATCGAAGTGTCGGCGTTGAGTTTCGCATACCCCGGAGGCCGAATCACGCTATACGGCGTCTCGTTCACGCTGCACGCCGACGAGAGCGTCGGCCTCGTCGGGCCGAACGGCGCGGGCAAGACGAGCCTGTTCCTCTGCCTCACCGGAGTGCTGCCGCCTCGCTCGGGAATCGTCCGGGTCGCGGGCCTCGACGTGCGCGACCCCGCGCAGCGGAAGCGTCTACCGGGCAGCGTCGGCATCGTCTTCCAGGACAGCGACGACCAGTTGTTCGAGGCGACCGTCCGCGACGATGTCGCCTTCGGCCCGCTCAATCTCGGATCGCCCCCCGAGGAGGTGCGCCTCCGCATCGCGGAAGCGCTGGCCCAGGTCGGCATGGTCGGACACGAAGACAGGGTGCCCTTTCACCTGTCCGGCGGCGAGAAACGGCGGGTGGCGCTAGCGGGCGTGTTGGCGATGCGGCCGACGGTGCTACTCCTCGACGAGCCGACGATGTTCCTCGACCCTCGCGCCCGACGCGAGCTGGCGGCCCTCCTGCCGACGTTGCCCGGCGCGAAACTGATCGCGACCCACGACCTCGAGTTCGTCGTCTCGACCTGCCCGCGAGTCCTGATTCTCGACGCGGGCCGACTGGTCGCCGAGGGGCCGACGCGCGAGATTTTCGCAGACGCCACACTCATGGAGCGGCACGGCCTCGAGGTTCCGTGGAGCTTGCGGAAGCAAGAGAAGAATTTAGCCACAGATGAACACAGATGAACGCAGATAAGACAAGAAGGAATTGTAAATGCCTTTTGCCTTATCTGCGTTCATCTGCGTTCATCTGTGGCTAAATTCT
>JANXSH010000663.1 GCA_025356615.1 Planctomycetia bacterium
GCGGTCAAGAACGGCATGATGTACCTCCAACAGGACGGCATGCGCGTCGTGATCGAAGGCGACACGTCGATCGAGGAGTTGCTGCGCGTTGCGAAATAAGAGGGAATAACGCGGTGGCAAAGCAAGTCCCCCCGGACACGAGGAAACGCCGGACCCGAGCGCATGTAATCGCGGACTAGAGCGTCAACCACGTCGAGCGATTCGTCATCGACGAAGGGCACACGGCCCAACGGCAGGAACACGATTACGGATACGATCTCAACGTCGTCAGCTACGACCCCGACGGGTACGTCGAACCCGGCTTGTTTTACATTCAGGGCAAGGCCGCAGAAGAATTGAAAGAAAGTGGGACAAATTACGTCTTCGATCTCGACATCCGAGATTATAATCTGTGGATGCTGGAGTTGATGCCCGTCGTCCTTGTTCTCTACGATGCGTCACGACGGAAAGCCTACTGGCTGCACGTCCAAGATTACTTTCGACGCAACTTCGACCGGCGACCGAGGATGAGCGCGAAGACGGTTCGGGTGTCGGTGACGAAACGTCGCGTGTTCAACCGCCGCGCGGTGGCTTCCCTGCGCGAGATTGGGCTGTGTTCGTCGATTTGGCCACTGTTACCCTACCAAAGCGAGGGGTCGAGTGGCTTTCGGGCTCCGTTTGGCGGCAGGTCGCGGCAGGTCGGGTAGCCGCTCGAGCAACCAGTCGAACAGGTCGCGTGGCTTCTTGCCGAAGAACCGATCGGCTGCCGTCGTCCCGTCGGCTCGCTCCGTCAGATAGTTATGGATCACCGTCAGCGCCTTCAACCGCCCCGCGCTCAACCGTGTCTGTCCATGGTGGAACAACGCCAGCCGTCCGTTGCGTCCCTCCACACACGAACTCGACCGCGCGAACAGACCCACCATCTCCTTGCTCACTCGTCTGACTTCCTCCCGATCCTCTTTCGTCAACCGGCTCAACTCTCCTTCCGCCGCCCACGCATCTCTCAATAACCGCTCTGCCAACTCGGCCTTCTGCTGTCGCTCTTCGACCGTCCGGCCCAGCCGCGCCGCCTGCCGCCAGTACAACCCCGGCAACAGTTTCTCGTAGATGACCTTTTCCACCTCCTGGGACAGACCCAGTTCTTCCACACACACTCGGACCACGCTCCAATACCACGCGATGGAGGCCACTAACTTCACTACCCACTGCTTTCCCTTGGCCAACGATTCCTGGGCCTTGCCGCCCAGTTTCGCCTGTTGCGCTACCTTCTCCAGCGTCTGCAACCTCTTGTCCAGTCGTTCCGCCATCGCGGCTTGTTCCACCGCCGCTCCGGTAACGCTGTCGAAGGGGTGGAAGTCGTCCCCCAGGCCACGCACGGCCTGGTGTGCCTGTTCCTGGTTTTGCTCGCACTGCTCGAACTTTTTGGCGCATCGGTCCACCTGCGTCTGGCTCGCGGCGATGGACGCGGCGTAGTTTGGGGGCCAGCCCTGACGCGAGGGGCAGTCGTTGGCTCGAGACTCCTCGGCGAGATAGCCCTCGAGCAGTGCCTGGGCTTGTTGCAACTCCTTCAGGGCACACTGCTTCTGACGTTCGAGCGGCCCCATCAGGGGGCGGCACAGGTCGCGTTGGCCGTGGAACAGTTCCGGCAAGTGATGCGCCCCCCGTTCGTTGAAGGCACAGGCGATGAGAGCTTTGGCCTGGTCGCTGCACAGCAGCAGGACGGTGACATTCAGCCCGGTCGTGCTTCGTTCGATGGCCGTGGTCCAGGTTTCCGAGGTGCGATCGAGGGCATACTCTTCGACGAAGAGGAAATTGGAAGCGGCTTCGGCTGCCACCAGACAGACGTGTCCGCCGTGGAAGTTCTCATCGGGGATCAGGGCGATGTGCCGGTGTGCCATGCCCTCGGCCAGGCGAGGACGTTCTTCGTCGGCGAAGTCGCCGAGATCGGCCTCCAGGGTCTTGCCGAGTTCGTGGAGGGCTCCGGTAGAGGAAGCGACGAAGCGGTTCAGGCGGGTCCGGCACAGGAAGTCGGAGAGCCGGCGCAGGCCACAGGCACCACCAAGGAGAAAGACGACGAACAGGGCCAGGACGAGTCGACGCAAGAAGCGATGCCCAACGCGGGAGCGGAAGAAGTCTTTGACTTCGGGCTCAAGGTCAGGGTCGTCGTCGAGTTCGCCGCGTAGCCAGAAGCCGAGGGTAGCTCGGGGAATGTCATGGTCGCGGGCATACTGGCGTTGCGAGGCGTGGTCGGACTGCTGAAAAGCGTTGCGAGCCTGTGCGATGGTGGAGTCGTCCCAGCGGAACGAGTCTGTGCAGGGGCTGACCAGGTCGATAGAGTGAGAAGGAGTCATGGCTCGGGTCCTTGGGGTGGTCCGTGGTAAGAACACCGTAGGGAAACGAGCCTGACTCGTTCAGAGCACGGAACGAGCGATTCGGACGTGTGGACAAAAGATCAGATTAGCTACCTGCACGGTAGAAATTGGCCAAATCGACGAACACAGCCCGCGAGGGCTATCCCGCCGACCTGGTCGCGAAGTCGCGCCGGTTTCTTGAAGCGACGCTCGCCATGTCCCCTCGTATCGACCTGGTGCGGGCGGTCGTCGGGCGGGTCTTCGCACGCCATCCAGACCACGCCGAGCGGGCCGCGAAGTTGGCCCGTGTCATCAGCGTCGCGCCGATCGATCTGTTTATGGGCAACCTCAGCTACGACCTCTTCATGGGCAGTGGCGGGATGGGCTGCTCGACGATGGCCCTGCCGACCCCCGAGGGGCCGATGCTCGCCCGCAACA
>JANXSH010000911.1 GCA_025356615.1 Planctomycetia bacterium
TCTATCCACACGTGAGAATATTGATGACCAAATAACGGCCCAAAGTTTACGTGTGGATAGACTTCAGAGGAATTCAAGACTTATACATGAAGCAAAAGGGGATTGATTATTTTGAAAATTCGCGCAGAGCTACGTATGCACGTCTTTGCCGCACGACCCCTCAGCCAGGGGGGGAGGGGCCGTGCGGCAAAGACGGACAGCCAGACGACAAAACGAGGGGCGACGTGTCAGATGGGATGTCTTGGCGTTATTTGGTCTAGACAATGGGGTCCACTATATCCTCTGCAACGGCCGGTCGGCTCCTGGAATGGAATCGTGTGCGATTTCGCGGAAACCACCCTTCGGATTCACTCCCTGGAGGAGAATTCCGATCTCACCCTTCGCCTCCTGGTGCGTTTGCCCCGTGCGATGGCCAAGCCGGAGCCTGTCCATCCTCTGATCGGGTCTCAGTTCCTCCGGCATTACATCCCTCGTCTCGTCCTCGAGTATCCGGCCTTTACTTGGGGAATAGCTCCCGACATGCGTTCGTCCGTCGGGTGCATGGAATGGGTCTGAGTCGCAAACCTCCTCGTGGCGGGTAAGGCATCCGTCGCGCCGGATGCTTGCCGAACGCCCTCACTTTCCCATAGTCTAGGAGGGTCGCCGAGATGAGGGGATGAGTCCCTTCACCGAGTCAACGAGGTTCGCCGATGGCCCTCCAAGTCCGCAACCTCACCCGCGACTACCCGACGCGATCGGGGACGCTCTCCGTCCTACGGGGCGTCGATCTCACCCTCGATCCCGGCCAATCCCTCGCCATCATGGGGCCGTCCGGCTCCGGCAAGAGCACGCTGCTGTACATCATCGGCACGCTCGACACGCCCACGGCGGGCAGCGTCCGCCTCGACGGCACCGACCCGTTCGCCCTGCCCGAGCGCGAGTTCGCGGCGTTCCGCAATCGCTCGGTCGGCTTCGTCTTCCAGGACCACCACCTGTTGCCGCAGTGTACCGTCCTCGAAAACGTCCTCATCCCGACGCTGGTCGGCACGGACGACCCCGCCGCCGTCAAGGACCGCGCCATCAAACTCCTCGACCGCGTCGGCCTCTCGGCCCGGCTCGACCACCGCCCCGCCGAGCTGTCCGGTGGCGAGCGCCAGCGCGTCGCCGTCGCCCGCGCCCTGATCCACCGCCCCGCCCTGTTGCTCGCCGACGAGCCGACGGGCAACCTCGACCGCACCTCGGGCCGGGCCGTCGGCGTACTATTACTGGAGGTGGCCCGCGAGGAGAACGCCATCCTCGTCGCGGTGACTCACAGTGCCGAACTGGCCGGCACCTTCCCGCGAACGCTCCTCATGGATGACGGCAAGCTCGTCGATCCATAAAACGGTCCGCGTCCCCGTGTCATCGCCTTTCCTCCGATGGGGTCGATTCTGCGACTATGGCCTGCTAAAATCATACTTGTCAACGACCCGGTGGAAGGCTATGGCGTCGGTGGTTGCCCTGTTTTCTACGGGGAATCGTAGGTTCTACTGAACGGGCGATTGATACGGTTCAGCCTTCGACAGGGACATTATTTTCTCACACGAGAGCCAGTCATGACGCTAATCACGATTCCCGCCCAGGTGGTCAACGGGCATCTGCAACACGAACGGAGCTTGCCGGAGTACGAAGGGCAGCGCGTGATCGCAACGCTGACTGTCGTGGCTGAAGATTCAAACAGCAGTGCGAGCGAGAAAGCGCCTCCTCGAGAGTTGATCGCCGATTTGGATCCAGCACCGCCGTCTTGGTTGGAAATCGAGCACGATCTCTATTTCCCGATGACGGTGCCTTCGGTCTCGCTGGGAATCATGAAAATCAAAGTCGAAGCAGGAAAGCCGTGCATCATTCTTCCTGATCGCGAACATCTTGCTCGAGCGCTGGCGCGGTTCTATATGCGCGTCGGCTTGCCGGTGGACATCCCAGCGTTCTGAGATGGCGTCCCCCTTTTTCTCGGTTGGAGTGCCATGACGCTCGTCCGATTGCTGGTGTCTAACCTGCTGTATCACTGGCGAGGCAACCTCGCTGTCTTGCTCGGCGTCCTGGTCGGCGCGACCGTGCTGACCGGGGCGTTGCTCGTCGGCGATTCGCTCCAGGGGAGCCTCCGCGCCCAGTCCGAGAAACGCCTCGGGTGGGTCGATCACGCACTCGTCGCGCCGCGATTCTATCGGCAGGCATTGGCATCCGAAGTCGCCGACTCGGCGAAGGCCCGCGTTACGCCCTCTCTCTTGCTTCAAGGGACGTGCGCCGCCGGTCAGAAGACCGAGCGTCGGCAGTTGCGCGGCGTCACGATCCTGGGCGTCGAGGATCCGTTCTTCGACGGCTCGCCGCCGACGAATTTCGGCGCGCCGGGCCTCGTGTGGGTCAACCGGCTTGTCGCCGAGGCGCTCGGCGTTCGGGCGGGGGCGACGATGACGCTCCGGCTCCAGAAACCCGGCGACCTGCCGCGCGAGGCGGGCCTGGGCAAGAAGGATGTCACGTTCGAGGACTGGGAGCTGACCCTCGCTGCGGTCCTCGACGATG
>JANXSH010000942.1 GCA_025356615.1 Planctomycetia bacterium
ACGCCCGCAACGACCCTTTTCACGCTGCGCGGCGTGTGGTTGCAGTCGGAGCCGTTCATGATTCCCCCCCGCGTCGTCGAGGTCCGCCGTCGCACGGGAGGCGGAACCGAGATGATTTTGGGCCGGGCGACCTTCCGCTCCCCCGACGACCTGGAACCGCTGACGCGAGTCCTCGAGCGCTGGTTCCGCTGGGTGTTCCACGACTTCGTCCCGCAGATCGACCGCGTGTTGACCTGGCCCGCGCCGGAACGAGCCACCCTGCTCCGGGCCTGGGGCGCGGTGCCCTGCCCGGAGTGCGGCAAGCAGATGTTGCCGATCGTCGGCGAGGTGGGGATCGTGGCGACGTGAGACGATCTCGCTCCCAGGCGAGGCCGGATTGGTGTATAATCAACCCCGTCGTTTCCATGCAAGACAAACGAGGTTTTCGATGTCCACCCTATCAACTCTCGACGACTTGTGCCAACGCCTCGGCGGCGTGGTCCCGAGTCGCATCCGCACTCATCCTTCGCCTGGAACCGCCACGGTCGCGGATGTGATCGAAATCCAGGATCACGAAGGCGTCCTCTGTGAACTGATCGAAGGCATTCTCGTGGAGAAGGTCATGGGTCTCCGGGAATCAATCCTCGCCTCGGCGATGAACGCTATCTTGTACACCTTCGTCGTAACGCGAAACCTTGGCTTCGTGAGTGGGGAAGCCGGCACTTACGAACTGATGCCACACCTCGTTCGTATCCCCGATATCGCGTTCACGAACTGGGACCGCGTGCCCGGAGGACGCCAACCGATGGCCCCAGTCCCAGGTCTCGTTCCGAACCTCGCGGTCGAGGTGCTAAGTCCGAGCAACACGCCCGGCGAGATGACCCTGAAGCGACAAGACTATTTCGCCTCGGGCGTCGAACTCGTCTGGGAGATCGACCCGGACAGTCGGACCATCCGGGTCTTCACTTCCCCCGCGAACGCTAGGACGTTGACGACCGCAGACATCCTCGATGGCGGGTCGGTGCTACCGGGCTTCGCGATTCCCGTTGGGCAGGTGTTCGCGGAACTGGATCGGCACAGGTGAACGGAAGGCTTTGGACGCGCGATTGTTTATCCGCGACGCAACGCGGAGCGCGCGCGCTCCGCGTTGCGTCGCGGATAAGAAGTCGTTTCCCGACCGTCCAGGAGTGACGCCAACAAGCGTCCGACCCCACCCCCCGGCCCCCTCCCCTAAAGGGGAGGGGGAGAAAGACCAGCCAGGGGGAGAGGTTACGCCCTCGGGATACGCCTCCGGCTCCCCCTCCCCTTTAGGGGAGGGGGTTGGGGGGTGGGTCGGACGCTCCCTCGCCCCGCCCCTCTCGACGGTTAGGAAACGACTTCTTGACTCGAATCGAAATCCCCCACAAGTAGAACCATTGGAACCTTCCTCATGAATCCGCATCGTCTCTCCGACATCATCGTCCCCACGCGCTACGACCTGCGCCTCGAACCGGACCTCGGCGCGGCGACGTTTCGCGGCGAAGTCACGATCACCGTCGAAGTCCGCGAATCGACGCGCGAGGTGGTCCTCAACGCGGCGGAGCTGACGATCGATGACGCGCGGTTCGGCGACTTGGCCGCGACGATCCGCCTCGACGAATCGTCCGAGCACGTCCACCTCGTCTTCCCCGCGCCGCTGTCGGTGGGTGCGGGTCGGCTGACGCTGACCTTCCGGGGGACTCTCAACGACCAGTTGCGCGGGTTCTACCTCAGCAAATTCCGCGATGCGGGAGGCCGAGAGCATCGCCTGGCGGCGACGCAGTTCGAGGCGACGGACGCCCGCCGCGCGTTCCCCTGCTGGGACGAGCCGGCGTTCAAGGCGGTCTTCGCCACGACGCTCGTCGTGCCGACGGACCTCACCGCCCTGAGTAACACGGCCGTCCTGCGCGAGGAGATCGTCGGAGACATCAAGGTCGTGCGGTTCGCCGACACGATCCCGCTCTCGACGTACCTGCTCGCGTTCGTCGTCGGGCCGCTCGCCGGGTCCGAGCCGGTCCTGGTCGGCGAGACGCCGGTCCGCGCGTGGTGCGTCCCCGGCAAGCTGCCGTTGACGCGGTTCGGCGTCGAGGTCGCGGTGTCCTCGCTCCGGCATTTCGAGGAGTATTACGACCTCCCTTACCCCGGCGGCAAACTCGACCTCGTCGCCCTGCCGGACTTCGCTGCGGGCGCGATGGAGAATTTCGGCTGCATCACCTTCCGCGAGTCGGCCTTGCTCGTGGATGAGGCGACCGCGACGCATCAGGAGCGCGAGCGCGTCGCCGATGTCGTCGCCCACGAGAACGCCCACCTGTGGTTCGGCGACCTCGTCACGATGCGCTGGTGGAACGGCCTGTGGCTGAACGAGGCGTTCGCCACCTTCATGGAGATGATGGCCGTCGATGCCTTCCGCCCCGCCTGGCGACGATGGACGACTTTCGGCGTCTCCCGCGCGGCGGCGTTCGTCGTCGATGGGCTGCGCTCGTCCCGGCCGATCGAGTTCCC
>JANXSH010000945.1 GCA_025356615.1 Planctomycetia bacterium
CCCCCGAACCCGAACGCACTGATCGCCGCACGCCGTCGGCCCTCCCACGCCTCGGGCCGCGTCAGGACACGGAAGGGTTTCATCTCCATCGCCGGCGTCTCATGGTTCGCCGTCGGCGGTAACACGCCTTCGTTCAGCGCGAAGAGGACTTTCGCCAGCGCCGCCGCTCCCGCCCCGGTGAGTAGGTGGCCCACGGTCGATTTCACCGAGCCGATCACGGCGCGCGACTCGGGCGCGTGGCCCTCCCATAGGGTCTGGAGACTTCGCAGCTCGACGGCGTCGCCGACCGGCGTACCCGTCGCATGACACTCGATGAGGCCGACTTCTTCGGGTCGCCATCCGGCCTGCGCATACGCCGCGCGCATTGCCCTCAATTGTCCCTCATTGGCCGGGGCGAGGAGGCCGCCGCCGATGTCGTTGGACAGGCCGATCCCCCGGATGACGCCGAGGATGCGGTCGCCGTCCCGGTGAGCGTCGTCGAGTCGCTTCAGTACGAAGACTCCCGCTCCCTCGCCGACGATGAGGCCGTCGGCCCGCACGTCGAACGGCGAGCATCGTCCCGAGGGCGACACCGCGCGGAGTTGAGCGAAGCCCATCTGCGTGTACAGGCTATCCGGTCGCGACACGCCGCCCGCGAGCATGGCGTCGGCGCGGCCCGATTGCAACTCGTCGCAGGCCAATTTGATCGCGTACAGCGACGAGGCGCACGCCGCGTCGAGCGTGAAGCTGGTCCCCCCCAACCCCAGAACCCGCGCCAGAAGAGTTGCGGGAAGGCCAGTCACGGAGCGATTCAGGGGGTGTGGCCAGGTTTCATAGGCGAACAACTCCGGTCGGCCTAACGCCTCGGCGAGCGTCTGGCCGAGTATGTTGCGTGTTAGTGCCGACGTGGCGTCGGTCGGCAGGGCGATCGCGCCGAGGATGACGCCGACGCGGCTCCGGTCGAGGGTCGATGTGTTGGCCGAGCGCCACGCCTGTCTACCGGCAGCAAGGACGAGGTGGAACAAGCCATCGAGTTCAAGGATGAACGCCGGCGGTGCCGCCCCTTCGTATAGCTCGTCATAGCGGGAGTAATATAGGGGGTCGAACTGCCTGACGAGGTCGGGGTCGATGTCCGATCCGATGACGAACGACATCGGATCGACGAAGCACGCGCGGGTCGAGGGCACGCGGTCGGGGCGTGTCTCGCCGGGGGCGTGGACGACCTCCGGCGGGAGGATCCAGCGCCCCGCCGGCGGCTCGCGCGAGGTGTCGCGGGCGGCGAGGACGTGTCGCCACAGTGCCGCAGGCGTCGCGGCGTCGGGGTAGACGCCGCCCATGCCGACGACGGCGACGGGGAGGAAGTCGGGTGGAGGGAGCATCACACCAGCACCAACACGTTCCGCTCGAAGGACCGCGCCAGCGACGGGTCGATGACGCAGCGATACCCCTCGCAGCGGGCGACGAGTTTGCCCGCGTGATCGACGTATTCGATGTCCGCGATCGCCTCCGAGTCGGTGACTCGTCCGATGGTGACGACGACCCGGACGCCGTCGGCGGGGAAGCTGCGGCGGTACTGGCGGTATCGGCCCAGGTGGACGGGAAGGCTATACGCCCCGCGCTGCTCGTAGGTCCACAACACCATCATCTGATAGCTCGCGTCGAGGATCAGCGGGTCGGCCAGCCACCTCTGACGGAGCGGCTGGCGCATCCACTCGTTGACCGGCGGGGCGGGGCGGACGCTCGCGGTCATGCCCGCCTCGCCGATGCCGTCGATGCCCTCGATGCCGTGCAGCGCCGGGCCGTGGAACAGGCTCCGATAGATGTCGTCGGGACCCATCTCGACCTCGGGGAGCATCGGCGGCGAGGTCGGTGCGGGGGCAACGGGCAGCGAAGGCGTCAGCACGATTTCGGCGCGGGCGTGGAGGATCTCCCGCCCGTCGGGCCGGCGCGAGCGCAGCTCGGTCGAGGAGACGAACTGTCCGGCGACGCGCGACGACTTCGTCGCGCCGACGCGGAGCGTGAGGCCGGCCCCCTCGAGCGTGACGCCGTGCAGGACGCGCAGGTCGTCACAGCCGTGGAACACGAGGCCGGGGTTCTGAACCATCGCCGCGTGGGCGAACCACTCGACCATGAGCGCGACGGGCAGCACGGGCCGGCCGTCGATGACGTGCGACGTGAGGACGGGGTAATCGTCCACGTCGAGCATACGCTCGAAGGTCAGCGGCAATTCGGGAGGCAAGCTCGGCCCGACGGGCGCGGGAGGCTGTGCGACCGGATCGGGGCCGAGGACGACGACCTCGCACGGCCCCTCGGCGGCGGAGCGCAGTTCCTCGACGACGAGCCGCGCCCCGGCGGCGAGCGGGATGACGCCGACGCCCTCGCGGAGGAAGAGTTGCTTGAGGCCTGGCGTCACCATGCCGCCGTCCCACGGCCCCCAGTTGAACGAGACGACCCGGCAGCCGGGCCGGCGCGCCGACTCCTGCCAGGCGAGCTTGTTCAGCACCTCGTTGGCGA
Organism: Planctomycetia bacterium; assembly: GCA_025356615.1. Lineage (GTDB taxonomy): Bacteria > Planctomycetota > Planctomycetia > Gemmatales > Gemmataceae > JANXSH01. The sequence continues at coordinate 2,494 of JANXSH010000945.1, forward strand.
TGGCGTAATCCACCTGGGCGACCCGCCCGAATCGTGCCGTCGAGGAGGAGAACAGGACGAGGGCACGCAACCCGTCGCCGCACGCCGCGAGGAGCGAGCGTAGGCCGTCGATCTTCGTGCCGTAGACGGCCGCGAACTGCTCGGGGGTCTTGTCCTCGATCTTCGCGTCTGCCAAAACACCCGCACCGTGGATGAGGCCGCGAATCGGCCCGCGCGACCGGGTGATCTCGGCGAGGAGGCGTTTCACCTCGTCGGCGTTTCGCACATCGACGGCGCGATAGATCGCCCCGGCCCCTGCGGCGCGGATGCGGGCGAGGCTGTCGCGGATCTCGCGGGCGGCGATCAGCTCGCGCGTCTGGTCCGTGAGGGCGCGCGGCGACGTGCCGGGCTGTCGGCGCGCCAGAGCTTGCTTGATCGCTGCCTCATCGGCGAGGCCCGCCATCCAGTCCGGCTCGTCGCCCGGCTCCGGCGACCTCCCGAGTAGGACGAGCGTCGGGCGGAACGCCTTGGCGAGTTCGACGGCGACCTCGGCGGTGACGCCGCGCGCCCCGCCGGATACGACGACGACCTCGCCCGGCTGGAAGGGCACATGGGTGCCGGGGAACACCACTTCGGGGACACGCTCGAGCGTCGTCTTGCCCTTGGCCGTGAGGCCGACCTCACTCGGGCCGGTGACAGACAGTTCCTCGACGACGAACGCGGCAGCCTTCACGATTCCGATGTCCGGCGCGAGGTCGAGGGCGCGGGCGTGGACCTCGGGCCACTCTCGGCCCGCCGTCTTGCTGAGTCCCGCGAGGCCGCCGTCGATCGGCGTCCGCGCCGGCGGACGGCCCATCAGGCCGAACGCCCCGTCCATCCGCGCCACGGTCAGGAGGACACCCTTCGCCGAACGCAAACCAGGCGCGGCCCGCTTCGCCGCCATGAGGGCGTCGGAGAGGAAGGCATCGGGAACCTCGCCGCGCGGCGCGATCAGGATCAACGCGGCGGGGGCATCCTCCCACGTCATCATCTCGGCACACGGCCCACGACGTACCCGGAGTTTCGAGCCGACGAGGCTCGTCACGATCGCGTCCGCCAATTCAGGGTCATCGTCACCGAGCCACACCTCGGCTCCCGGTGCGAGACGTATCTCCTGGCGCTCCACCATGAGCGGGGCGACACAAACGACGCTGCGTTCGAGTTGCCGCGAGACGATCGGAGCGGGGGGAGCCTTGTGCGTCCCGTTCGTGGTAGACTTCGAGGCGACGGGTGCAGGCTTCGGTGTTGGGGCAACAGGGGCCTTGCCCACCGAGAGAAAGGCGGCGATGTCGCCGAGGGTGTGGAGGGTGCCGAGGTGTTCCGGCTTGACGACCGGCGCGTCGGGGAGGCGGTCTTGCAGCGCCGAGAGGATCTCGACGCGCTTGATCGAGTCGATCCCCAAGTCCGAGTCCAGCGTCATCCCCAGCTCCAGCATCTCCGCCGGATACCCCGTCTTCTCCGCGATCACCGCCAGGAGAACGCCCTCGACGTGTTTGGAGGATGCGACAGGGGCGGCGGCGGGAACGGGCTTGGGCGTGGAAACGGGTACGACAGGTTGAGGCAAGGTTGGTTCAATGGGCGTTAAGCCCAGCGGTTGCAACCGCTGGGCTTGGGGCGGCGCAGCCTGAACGACAGGAGCTGGTCGGGGCGCGGCGGCGCGAGGCGGTGCGACGGGCGCAGGCATCGCCACCCCGAGCGACGCTTGCAACAATCGATGTTGCTGCTCGACCAGGAGATGAACCGTCTGATGCGCGTGGTCCTGCCCCTCGAGGAACTGCCGATGCAGCGACGAGGCTTGCTCCTGCATGCGCTGCAAGGCCGACAGGCTCTCGCGGGTGAGTTCCAAGGCCCGCGTCAGGGCCGAGTTGTCTACGGAGGGAGGCGTAGGTCGTGTCATGGGTGTCGGCGTCGGGGTCGAGCGTTCGGGGACGGGTGCGGGCACGCGCGCGGGGCGCGGCTCTTTCGGACGGGTATAGTTCGCTCCGGTGAGCTGGACCGACATCCCTGCCTTGCGGGCCTTCGTCTCGGGGACGGGGTCCCAGAGGTCGAGGCGGATCGGGTACCCCATCGCGGCGAGTGTGGCGAGGCACCGCGCCAGGTCGGCGAAGCCGGACTCCTTGCCACTCGAGGCGTCGAGCGCGAGGGTGGCGACGGCGCGGCCCTTCGCGATCGCCTCGACCAGGGCGGTCAGGCGAGCGCCGGGGCCGACCTCGAGGAACGTGCGGACGCCGGCGGCGAGCATCGCCTCGATTTGCCGGACCCACTCGACCGGCCTCGCGAGTTGCCCGGCGAGTAGGTCTCGCGCCGTGGCCGAATCTTCGGGATAGAGGCCGCCCGTCGAATTGGCGTAAACCGGCTTGCCCGACGGCATCGGCTCCTCATCGAGAGCGCTGCGGAGGGGAGTACATGCAGCGGCCATCGTCGGCGTGTGGAACGCGGCGGCGACCTCGAGACGGACATTGCCGATCTTCGATGTCGCAAATGCCTTCGCGGCCCTGTCGATCTCCACCTTCGGGCCGGAGAGGACCGTCTGCGTCGGAGTGTTCTTGTTGGCGAGAGTCAGCGAAAGCGACTGTTCCGCGAGGACGCGGCGGATGTCGGCCTCGCCCGCCTTCACCGCGAGCATGGCCCCCGTCTCGCCGCCACGACCGGCCTCGGCCATGAGCTTGCCCCGCAGCGACGATAGCGAGACGAGGGCCGATTCGGAGAGCCGACCGGCGGCACAGAGGGCGACGAGTTCGCCGTAACTGTGCCCCGCGAAGGCGTCGGCGCGGACGCCGAAGCTCTCGAGGACGCGCCAAGCGCCGAGGCTCACCGCGCCGAGGGCGGGCTGGGCGACATCGGTCGCGCGCAACGCGGCGTCCTGCGCTTGCTTCGCCTCCGGCGTGAACGCGGGTATCGGATAGACCCGATCGACGAGCCTTCCTCCGGCGGCGGCGAACGCCTCGAACGCCGGCGGGAAGTGGCAGACGAGGTCACGCAGCATGCCGACGTATTGCGCCCCCTGTCCGGGGAACAGCACCGCGAGCGGGCCGGGGGTGCCTTCGCCGAGGTGACAGACCCCTGATGAACGAGCCTTCGCTAGCGCCTCCCTCGCCTCGCCGAGTGTCTTCGCCAGGTCCAGCCCCTCGCGACCCAGCGTCAGGAGCAACCGGCACGCGCCACTGCGCCACTCGCGGCGCGTCTGCCCCGCGAGCTGGCGCAACTCCTCCCAGCCGAGCGTCTCGGGCACGGCGTCGAGTCGCTCGCGCACGTCGCCCCAGGTGGGGCCGGCGAGCGCGAGGATCTCGACATCGCCGGTCCAGTCGATCGCGCGCTTGACCGCGTCACCTTCTTCGAGGACCGCGTGGAAGTTGCTGCCGCCGAAGCCGAAGGCGCTGACCGCCGCCCGGCGCGGGTGGTCCGCCGACGGCATCCACGGACGCTTCTCCGTGGCGACGTAGAGCGGCCCGCCGGCTTGTTGCAGCGCGTCGAGCGGCTTCGTCACCTTGATCGTCGGCGGGATGACCTTGTTCGCAAGCGCGGCGGTCGCCTTGAGCAGGCCCGCGATGCCGGCGGCGGCCTTCGTGTGGCCGATCTGCGACTTGATGGAGCCGACGGCACACCACGGGCCGACCCGTCCCGTCGAGCCGTAGACCTCCGCCAGGGCACCGACCTCGGCGGCGTCGCCGACGCGCGTCCCGGTGCCGTGCGCCTCGACGAGTTCGATCGTCTCGGGGCCGACGTTGGCGACCGCGTAGGCGTCGCGCAGCGCGTCGATCTGGCCCTCCTTCTTCGGGGCGTAGATGGCGTTGCCCTTGCCGTCGCTCGAGGTGCCGATGCCGCGCAGGACGGCCAGGACGCGGTCGCCGTCGCGCCGGGCGTCGTCGAGCCGCTTCAGCACGATCATGCCCAGCCCCTCGCCGAGGACGGTGCCGTCCCCCGAGGCGTCGAAGGGCTTGGCGTTGCCGGTCGGCGACAGTGCGGGCGTCTTCGTGAAGCAGGTGAACATGAAGATGTCGTTGAACGCATCGACGCCGCCGGTCAGCACATAATCCGCCCGGCCCGTCGCCAACTCCATCGACGCGAGATGGATCGCGCTGAGGGAGGAGGCGCACGCCGCATCGACGACGCAGTTCGTACCGCCGAGGTCGAGCCGGTTCGCGATTCGTCCCGCGACAACGTTACCGAGCAAGCCGGGAAAGCTGTTCTCCTGCCACGGCACATAAGATTCCGCGATGCGGCTCGCCGCATCTTCGATCTGCTCGCCGG
>JANXSH010000982.1 GCA_025356615.1 Planctomycetia bacterium
CCCCGACCCCCGAAGGCCACCCCGCCTCTACCCCCGTTCTCCCAAGTCCCCCCTCGGGCCGGCGATGCCCCCATCGCCGGCCCTTGTTCGTTTTCCGGTAGGCCCGGCGAGCCGAGCGCGGCTGGTCCAGTCCGGCTCGGCTCACCGGACCTACTTCATTTCCGGCAACTTACAACTGACAACTATTCCCCCGCTCGCCCATTTCCCCCGCCCCTCCTTTTCGCGCAACTCCCCACCCGTCACATCCTTCCCTGTCGGAATCTCAGGTATGCGCGGTGCGCGTGGATATCGAGAAGGCACACAGGCGGCGGGAACTCGGTCGAGTCGTCATCTGGTGGTCTGCGCAGGCCGATAAAGGTTGGTAGAAGGTTCGTGTGTTGGCAAGACGCCGAACATGCGGAATCCGGGCGGAACACCTCGCCCGGTCCTCGTCGAGGTGCCCATGTGAGGGCACACAGGACATGATGTCCCAATCGGCGGGGTCTTTCGAGGGTCCACCCAACACGTGAAGGAGAGACGTATGAGGATGCGCATGGGAGCGACGCTGCTGGTCGCGGTCTGCGGTCTTTTCGGGACCGCCGGCGGCGCGAGCGCATCGCACTGCGGGGCGGCGAGCTACGGCTGTTGCCCTCAACCTTGTTGTGACGCCCAGAGCTGTTATCCGAGCGCTTGCCAGCAGATGAAGACGACGTACAAGCTGGTGTACGACACGGTGATGGAGAAGCGCTGGGTGACTTGCTACCAGACCGTCCAGGAGACGGTCATGAAGAAGGTCTGCCGGACCTGCTACCGGGACGAGTGCCGCACCAGTTACAAGCCGTGCTACACGACTTGCTACAAGGACTGCGAGTACACGGTGAACAAGCCGTGCTACAAGACCTGCTACAAGGAGGTCTGCCACACGGTCTGCAAGCCTTGCTACGAGACGTGCTACAAGGATTGCCACTACACGCTCTGCAAGAAGGTGCCCACCTGCTGCGAGAAGATCGTCTGCTGCACGGTGTGCAAGCCGGTCTGCGAAGTCCACTGCCACAAGGCTTGCCACCAGGCTTGCCACACGTTCTGCGAGCAACACTGCAAGGAGTGCTGCTACACGGTCTGCAAGCCAGTCTGCGAGACCTGCTACAAGGACGTGTGCTGCAAGGTCTGCAAGCCTTGCTATGAGACGTGCTACAAGGACTGCTGCACGACCTGCTACAAGGACGTGGTCGAGACCTGCTACAAGACCTGTCACAAGGTGATCTGCAAGCCGGTAACGACCTGCAAGACGATCACCAAGAAGATCCCGGAGTGCTGCACGGAGACGTATTGCGTCCCCGGCAAGACCAAGCACGTCTGGCAGCGTTCGGCCGACGAGTGCTGCTTCGACCCCTGCACCTGCAAGACCTACCACAAGCGTGGCCGGTGGCATCGCTGCAAGGTGACGTGCCCAGACCAGACCTGCACCCGCCAGGTCACGCACTACCGCTCGGTCTGCGAGACGGTCCCCTGCACGACCTACGTCAAGGAGACGATTTGCGAGAAGGTTCCTTACACCGTCTGCAAGAAGGTTCCTTACACGGTCGTGAAGAAGGTCCCGTACACGGTCTGCAAGATGCACTACGAGACCGTCACCAAGAAGGTTCCGTACACCGTCACCAGGACCCATACGGAAGTCATCAAGAAGATGGTCCCGTACACGACGACTCGCGTCTGCCGTGGGGCCTGGGTTGATGGTGGCAACGCCGCCGGCTGCGGCACCGGCTCTGCCAGCTGCGGTAACGGTGTCGTCGGTCATGCGAATGAAGGCCCAGGGCGTTCCTTCGTCTGTGGTGCCCACTACGTCCGAGAGTGGAAGACCACTTCGACCCGCAACGTCACCGAGACGGTCCAGCGTAAGGTTCAGCACACCGTGTGGAACACCGTGACGGAACACCACACCAAGAAGGTGCCCTACACGGTCTGCAAGATGGTCCCTCACACCATCACGAAGACGGTCCCTCACACGGTCTGCGAGATGGTCTGCACGAAGTGCGTCAAGAAGGTCCCGTACACGGTCTGCAACATGGTCCCCCACACGACCCATTGCAAGGTCCCGTACACCGTGACCGATTGCGTACCGACGACCGTCTGCAAGAAGGTCAAGACCAACGTCTGCCAGGAAGTGCCGGTCACGAAGTGCCGTCGCGTCCCGGTCTGCGTCGAGGCTTGCCCCACCCCTTGCACCCCGGCCTGCAAGCCGGCTTGCACGACCTGCACCCCCTGCGTCAGCGACTGCTGCCCGACCAGCTGCTGCCAGTCCGAGTGCAAGGCCCGCTCTTGCTGGATGTCCCGCCTCTTCCGTCGCCGCGTCGTCTGCAGCAACCCCTGCTGCGAGCCGGCCTGCACGACGGGTTGCAGCACCGGCTGCAACTAAATCGTAAGGCCCCTCGGGCCTGACGATACCACGATAACCTGACGCCCACGAGAAGGGAGCGAGTCGCTATGCGGGTCGCTCTCTTCTTGGCATTTCATGATAAGGGAAACCCGCAGGGTGGGTCGAGCGAATCGGTGGTGCCCTCGCTCCGCTCGACCCAACCTACAACCGTGCCTCGAGCCACAGGGGCGGCCATTTTCTTGCGCCTCCCCTGATCCGGCTCCCTCCGACTGCTACACTAACAGGGATACAGTCTCGGAGGTTTCCTCGATATGCTTCGGCCATCTCACGTTTCCGCCCGCGCCACGCTCGAGGAGATCCTCGACCGACGCATCCTCGTCATCGACGGCGCGATGGGGTCGATGATCTACGCGAGCGAGCCGACGGAAGAGGACTATCGCGGTACATTCTTCGCGAACCACCCGATCCTCCTCAAGAACTGCACCGAGGTGATGGTCTTCAGCCAGCCGAAGCTCATCGAGGGCATCCACCGCGCCTACCTCGAGGCGGGCGCGGACATCATCGAGACGGACACGTTCAACGCCAACGCGATCAGCATGGCCGAGTTCCAGCTCGTCGATCACGTCCGCGAGATGAACGTCCGGGCCGTGGACCTCGCCCGGCGCGCCGCCGACGACTTCACGCGCCGCAACCCCGACAAGCCGCGCTTCGTCGCCGGGTCGATCGGCCCGACCAACCAGACTTTGTCGATCGGCGTCGATCCGGTCGATGCCGCCAAGCGCAAGATCACCTTCGACCAGATGGTCGTCGCGTATTACGAGCAGGTCAAGATCCTCGTCGAGAGCGGGGTCGATATCCTGCTGCCTGAGACCTCGTTCGACACCCTCGTCCTGAAGGCGTGCCTGTTCGCCATCGACAAGTATTTCGCCGACGGCGGACGGCGCGTCCCTGTCATGATCTCCGGCACCATCTTCGAGAACGGCCGGACGCTGTCGGCCCAGCCGCCGGAGGCGTTCTACGTCTCCGTATCGCACTTCGACGCCCTGTCGGTCGGCCTCAACTGCGCCGTCGGCGTCGATCAGATGCGGCCCGCAGTCGAGTCGCTGCATGGCCTGTGTAAGACGCGCATCTCGTGCTACCCCAACGCGGGCATGCCCGACGGCTTCGGCGGGTTCCGGGGCGACAAGGAACACATGGCCGCCGCCATCAGCGAGTGGGCGGGCAACGGTTGGGTGAACATCGTCGGCGGATGCTGCGGCACCAAGGACGACTGGATCGCCGCCATCGGCACCGCCGTGGCGGACAAGAAACCCCGCAAGATCCCGGAGTTCCCCGGCTGGAGCTACTACTCCGGCACGGACACGCTGGCCGTCCGGCCCGAGACGAACTTCCTCATGGTCGGCGAGCGCTGCAACATCACCGGGTCGAGGATGTTCGCTCGCCTCATCAAGGACGGCAACTGGGGCGAGGCGATCCGCGTCGCCCGAGATCAGGCCGAGGGCGGGGCCAACATCCTCGACGTGAACATGGACGCCGACTTGCTCGACGGCGTCGAGGCGATGACGCACTTCCTCAACCTCATCCCCGACGAGAAGTCCGTCTCCCGCCTCCCGGTGATGGTCGATAGCTCCAAGTGGGAGATCCTCGAGGCCGGCCTGAAGTGCATCCAGGGCAAGGGGATCGTCAACTCGATCAGCCTCAAGGAGGGCGAAGCGAAGTTCCTCGAACAGGCCCGGCTCGTGCGCCGCTACGGGGCCGCCGCCGTCGTCATGGCGTTCGACGAACAGGGCCAGGCCGTCGAGGCGGACGAGAAGATCCGCATCTGCGCCCGCGCCTACAAACTGCTAACCGAGCAGGCCGGTTTCCCGCCCGAGGACATCATCTTCGACGTGAACATCCTGACCGTCGGCACCGGCATGAGCGAACACTCCAACTACGCCGTCGAGTTCATCGAGGCCGTCCGCCGAATCAAGCATATGTTCCCGCTGGTGAAGACCTCCGGCGGCGTGTCCAACGTCTCGTTCAGCTTCCGGGGCAACGAGGTCGTCCGTGAGGCGGTCAACAGCGTCTTCCTGTACCACGCCATCCGCGCTGGGCTGGACATGGGCATCGTCAACCCGGCGCAGCTCCAGATCTACGAGGAGATTCCGAAAGACCTCCTCGTCCTCGTCGAGGATGTCGTCCTCAACCGCCGGGCCGACGCCACGGAACGGCTCATCGACTTCTCCAAGACGCTCGGCAAGAAGGACAAGGCCGAGGCCAAGGCGGACGCCTGGCGCGAACTGCCGGTCGCCAAGCGGCTCGAACACGCCCTGATCCAGGGCATCATGGACCACATCGACGCCGACGCGGAGGAGGCGCGCGTCGAACTGAACTCGCCGCTGTCCGTGATCGAGGGACCGCTGATGGACGGCATGAACGTCGTCGGCGACCTCTTCGGCGCGGGCAAGATGTTCCTGCCGCAGGTGGTCAAGTCGGCCCGCGTCATGAAGAAGGCCGTCGCCTACTTGCAGCCCTTCCTCGAGGCCGAGAAGGCGCTGGGCGGCAAGGTGCGGCAGGCGCGCGGCAAGGTCGTCCTCGCCACCGTCAAGGGCGACGTACACGACATCGGCAAGAACATCGTCGGCGTCGTCCTCAACTGCAACGACTACGAGATCATCGACCTCGGCGTCATGGTGCCGTGCCAGAAGATCCTCGACACGGCCATCGAGCAAAAGGCCGACATGATCGGCCTGTCCGGCCTCATCACGCCGTCACTCGACGAGATGGTCGGCGTGGCCCGTGAGATGCAGCGCCAGGGCTTCCATCTGCCGCTCCTCATCGGCGGGGCGACGACCAGCACGAAGCACACGGCGGTGCGCATCGCCCCGGCCTACAAGGGGGCCGTCGTCCACGTCAAGGACGCCTCGCGCAGCGTCGGCGTCGTCGATAGCCTGATCCGCGAGGACGCGCGCGAAGAGTTCATGGAACGCACGCGCGCGGGCCAGTTGCGCGAGCGCACCGCCTACAGCAAGCGCCTGGAGCGGAAACTCGTCCCGTACACCGAGGCGGTGAAGCGCCGCCATGTGATCGACTGGCACGCCCGGCCTATCCCGACGCCGGGCTTCGTGGGTACGAAACCGATGCGGGACTTCCCGCTCGCGGAGATCGTGCCGTATATCGATTGGTCGCCGTTCTTCATGACGTGGGAGTTGGCCGGGAAGTACCCGCACATCCTGACGGACAAGGTCGTCGGCGAGCAGGCCCGCAAGCTGTTCGACGACGCGCGAGAGTTGCTCGACCGGATCGTCTCGGAGAAGCTCCTCCGCGCCAACGGCGTGTTCGGCTTCTACCCCGCGAACAGCGACGGCGAGGACATCATCGTCTGGACCGACGAGGGCCGACACACGGAGCGGGCGCGGTTCCACTTCCTGCGCCAGCAGTGGGAGCGCGAGGGCCAGAAGAGCTTCCGCAGCCTCGCCGACTACACCGCACCGCGCGGCAGCGGCCTCGCGGACTACGTCGGCGGCTTCGCCGTCACGACGGGCGTCGGGGCCGACGAACTCGCCGCGAAGTTCAAGGCGGACGGCGACGACTACAACGCGATCATGGTGCAAGCGCTGGCCGACCGGCTCGCCGAGGCGTTCGCGGAGATGCTGCACCAGCGCGTCCGGCGGGAGTGGGGCTACGGCAGAGACGAGGCGTTGAGCAAGGACGACCTCATCGCCGAGAAGTACCAGGGCATCCGCCCGGCGGCGGGCTACCCTTCCTGCCCCGACCACGTCGAGAAGGCGACGCTCTGGCAGCTGATGAACGTCGAAGCCGCAGGCATCACACTCACGGAGTCCTACGCCATGTGGCCTGCGGCGGCCGTCAGCGGGCTGTACTTCTGGCACCCCGAGGCGACGTACTTCGCCGTGGACATGATTACGCGCGACCAGGTCGATGCGTATGCGATGAGCAAGGGCGTGGCGCGGAGCGAAGTGGAGCGGTGGCTGTTGCCGAATCTGGGGTACGACCCGAGCTGAGGTCCGGCGAGCGGGGGGTGAACCCCCGCTCGCCAAGATCGTCATTTCGCCGCCGGGCCGAAGTGCAGGACGACCTCGGTCCCCTCGTTCGGTTGCTTCCTCGCCTCGACGACTTCCTGGGCCTTCTTCGCATCGTTCGTCGTCTTCGCCAGCGTCCAATCGCTCCTCGTGCAATCCCGGACATAGACCTTGTACTGCGTCGGCGCTTCGTCCAACAAATCCTGGCCCCTCCTGCCCGAAGTCACCTCGCAGCGGAGCCTCTTGTTCGTGCGGAAGTCCTCGGCCGCATCGTAGGCTTCCCGCAACGTCACATAGGTGCCCAGCAGTCGGCTCTTCTGGCCGACGGGAACCCTGCACTCCTTGCCGTAGACGTGGTACACTTCCTTCGGCGCGTAGTCGCGGACGATTTCGGCCTGCGCGCCCTTCGTCTGGAGCGTCTTGGCGACCGCCTCGGCCTTCTTTTCGTCCGCGAATAGTCCCTGGTGTTGCCAGCCGCTCTTCTCGCTGGTCTTCCTGTAGACCTGATACAGCACGGGTCGTCCCGCCATGACCTGCTTGCCCTCCGAGCCGGTGGTCACCTCGACGTTCCACGACCCGCCGCGAAACTTGGTCGCGGTCTGAAACGCCTCCTTGGGGGACGCATGGACCCCCTGTAGCTGGCGGATTCCGCTCAGGCGTGAGATCGTGTAGACGCGGAAACCCTCCTTATCTTCGGCCTGCTTCGGCTCCTCCGCCGGGGTCGCCGTCGTTCCCATGAGGACGAGGAATGCCATCGACAAGATGCTCGTGCGGATCATGATCGTGTTCCTTTCGGTTCGGATGCGGGCGGCGATTACGCCTCCCTGACACAAGGGTAAACGCAATCCACAGACGCGGGAGGACGGGTGGCGGGAAAAAATTCGGAAGAATCGCTCGTGCGGTGGACAGACTCCCGTCATCTTTGTTACCAGAAGAGGCTCGGGCACTCAACGCTCTGAGCGCCACGACTTACCGAAAAGGGGCGAAGGCCACCCGATGCAACCTTAACTTTAGGCACATCTTTCTGGAGAATCTGGCGACGTAAGAAGCTCGAATGAAACAACTTGTGACTCGGAACCTAGAAAACCACCTTGTTTTCGAGAGCGGACGAAATTTCGGGGGCTGGACGGCAATCGTTCGACGTTTCCAGCGGTTTTTCGTCTACCCCAGAGGTGGTGAATCGCGTGGTCGCTGGACCCTCTTGCGTTCCCGCGACCTGCCGCGCAGACCTGCTGAGTTGTAAGTTGTTTCCAGCGATAGACTTATATGCCATGTCCCCCGACGACAATTGTGCCTAAAGTTAAGTTTGGCCCCGGTGGTCCGTTCGGGTTCGGTGGACCGATGGGGCAGATTCGCCAGATCGTCAAGCAGTTCGACATGAACGAGACGTTCAGCGCGAGCGCCGGATTCGGCCCTCCCGGTGGTATGTTCGGTGGTCCTGGTGGTCCCGGCGGTCCTGGCGGTCCTGGCGGTCCAGGGGGACGCAGCGCATCGGGCCTCCATCTGGATCCGCTCGTCGGCATCACCAACACGAGGATGCCCCTGCGGAGCCGACTACTCGCCGTCCCGGCTCTGAAAGAGAAGTACCTGCGGAAGGTTCGCACGATCGCGGAAAACGATCTCGATTGGAAGAAGATCGGCCCCGAGGTCGCGAAGTATCGCAAGTTGATCGAGAAGGAAGTCGAGGCCGACACACGGAAGCTGTATTCGCTCGCCTCCTTCCAGAAGGCCGTCGCCGAAGGCGCGGAGGGCACTCTGCGGAGTTTCGCGGACGGGAGGCGGAAGTATCTGCTGGACGTGCCGGAGATCAAGAAGCTGAATAAGTGATCGCCGAATGAGGGCATCGATGGCCCTGCCGTAAGGTTCTCTACTCATGGGAGAAAGAGTTCATCCGCAGATTACGCAGATTACGCAGATTAAAGAGAAAGCTATTGCTTCTCCAGTCTGTTCTTAATCTGTGTAATCTGCGCAATCTGCGGATGAACTCTTATGGTGATTCCTTTACTTCTCGCTGAGATCCTTGAACTTCAGGTTCTTGAACGTCACCTCCATCGAGGGATACCCGGCGTGGAGCTGGAAGGCGATGATCCCTTCCTCGGGCATCTTGGCGAACTCCTCATCGACCGTGGTCACGCCGTTGATCTTGATCGTGACCTTCTTGCCGACGCACTTGATGGAGTAGGCGTTGAAGCCCTTGGCCTTGATGGCCTTCTGCGACTCCTTCGAGGCGGCCTTCATCATGCCGCCGAAGCCCTCGCCGTAGAGGCTGCCCCAGTAACCCGCTCCGATGTCGGCCTGCGGGCCGTGGACGGCGAACTTCTTCTTGTCGGCGAGTTTGCTGCGGATCTGGACGCCGCTGTTGCCGTCGCCGCCCTTGAGCCGGACCTCGAAGCTCAGCTCGAAATCCTTGTACGTCTTCTTGCTGCACAGGAAGGTGTTGAACCCAGGATCCTTCGAGGTGTAGCCGACGAGGTCGCCGTCCTTGTTGACGCTCCAGAATTCCTTGATGAGCCCCTCCCAGCCCTCGAAATCCTTGGGGACGAAGCCCGAAGACGAGCCGGCCTTCTCCTCGGCGGAGACGAAGCCGACCACACAGGCGAACGCCAGAACCGCCACGCGAAATCCAAAACGCATAGGTCACACTCCGAATGAAGAGTTTTCAGTTTTCAGTTTTCAGTTTTCAGTTTTCAGTTTTCAGTTTTCAGTTTTCAGGGAATGCGGAGAGGAGTGATCCTGGGCCGTATTTACTGAAAACTGAAAACTGAACACGGAAAACTAAAGAAGAAGCCTGCCCGGCTCGATCGGCCGGACAGGCTTTATCCTGCAATTTCGGAGTGCGCTTGGCAAGCTACTCGGGCGGTCCAACTCGGCGAATCTCGACGCCATCGGGGCCGACCATGATACCCTCGGCCTTCGCGGCGACGGGCGGAATCACGACGGGAGCCGACGGTATCGGCTTTACCACCGGAGTCTCGAAGATTGTCCGAGGAGTCGGTTTGGCAACGCCGGGCCGGTTGAGAAGGGCGATCTCGCGGTCGAGTCGGGTGAGCTTCACGCGGACGGTGGAGAACAGCTCGCCCGCATCTCGAACAGTCGGTTCGTGGGTCAACGCGGCGCGGTAGTGGGCGGCGGCCTGGCGGAGCAGGTGCGGATTGTCCGGCGACTGCTTCGCGCGGTCCATGAGGCGATCCCCTGTGGCGGCTGCCCCTCGGGCGAATTCCCGATCGGTCTTCTCGTCCGTCGAGCCGGTCCCCACGAGCACCATCGCGAGGGAAGCCCCCTCGATCGGGCGTTGCAGCGGGTCAGACAGGCCGGGCCGTTCGCCAGACCGCTCCTGCCGAGAAGCTTTCGACGTGCCGGACACCCCGTGCCGGAAGCCGACGCTTAGGCCCGTGGTGATGACGAACACGACAGCGAGGCATAAGTATTTCTTCACGGCTGGCTCTCCGGTTGGGGGTCATCGAATGGGGACGACGCGGACAACCGCACACAACCACACCAGCAAGCTGGTAAAGGTGGTTATCAGGATAAACGCCATCGGGCAGAATCGGTCGGTCATGATCGGGTTCCTCCGTGGGGGACTCGATCGTAAGCATAGGTCACGTTTCGGAGGCGTGCGCGCGATTATTTCGGGCCGCATCGCCTCTGCGGTTCGCTCCTCGTCATACGCTCCCGATCGGTTCGCCATACGCTTCGACCGACTCGCGCGCGTCTTCCCACTGGTAGGCGTCCGGTGACAGGGCGCGCCAGGCGTGCTTCATTCGGTCCCAGGCGCTCCGCCAGAAATGGCCGAAGTCGTATCCGCCCGCCCGGAGCGCCTTGCGATGTCCGGCCCAGATGCCGAGCGTGACCGCGAGGAAAAGGACGTGGTGCCCCCCCATCGTCAGCGCTCGCAGCCAGTGGGGGCGTCGGCGGTGGAGGATCGCCAGGCGCTCGCACTGGAAGCGGATGTGGGCCACCTCGTCGCGCAGGAGTCGCTCGCAGATCCGGCGCAGGACGAGTGATCCCGTCGCCTTGCGGATGGCGTTGTAGTAGACCATCGCATGCACCTCGGCCATGAGGACGGGCGTCGTCCAGACCTCCAACCCCGGCAGGCAGTGCCGGGCGGCGCGGAACAGGGTGTCGCTGAAGTCCCGTTGGGCGCGCGGCACCCCCGCCAGGTCGAGGAATCGCCCCAGTGCCTCGCCGTGCCCCTGCTCCTCGGCGATGAACAGGCGGGCGACTTCGACGAACTCGGGATCCCCTTCGCTGTCGGCATACCGTCGGGCCGTCTCGAACAGGTGTGCCCCGTCGGAGGTCTCCCCCAGTTGCCAACTCCGCAGGGAACCGACGATGAGGGCGAGTTCCTCCGGGGACGCGCCGGACCCTAGATGCCAGGGGCAATCGAGAGGCCGATCGGCGTTCGCCCTGAAGTATTCGAGCCACTGGGCGGAAGTCCACACCGCCGGGGCTTCCTTCGTTTCACGTCGCATGCGTATCCTCCTGATAGGTAAGCGGCAAATGAGTTTGTCTCGCAAACCAATGGTGCGCGATGATGCATTACAATCGTTCGATCCATGCCCGAACTTCCGCGATGACAGAATCCGGCGTCGAGGTTCCGGCGGTCAGGCCGACGACCGCGCATCCCGAAAACCATGCGGGTCGAAGCTCGCCGACACCGGCGACTCGATGAGCGGGTCGGCCGAGGGATCTCGCCAGCTCCGCGAGCTTACGGCTGTTGTTGCTGTCCGCCCCGCCGACCACGACCACGACATCGGCCTCTTCGACGAGCCGCCGTAGTGCGGACTGGCGGTCCTTGGTGGGTTGGCAGACCGTATCGACGAAACGCACGTCGGCCAGCGGGAAGCGCCGACGGAGTGCCTCGACCAGCGCGAGGACGCCCGCGAGCGGCTGTGTCGTCTGCGCCACGACGCCGAGGCGGTCATCGGGGCGACGCTCGAGTCGGCTGGCCAGTTGCTCGAGGTCCGCCTCGGACCGGATGACACTGAACTCGACGAGATCGCCCACCATGCCGCGTACCTCGACGTGATCCGCCTCGCCGACGACGATGGGAAATCGACCCTCTGCGACCAGATTCCGTAAGGCGACGTGGGCGCGTGTCACCAGGGGACAGGTCGCGTCGTGGACCTCCTTGCCGCGGTCGCGCAGGCGCAGCTTGACGAGATCCGACGTGCCGTGGGCCGTCAGCAGGACTGCGGCGGTCTCCACGTCGTCGAGGCCGCGTGCCTTCGCGACCCCCGCCGCGTCGAGCGCCGCGACTACGTCCGGGTTGTGGACGAGGTCGCCGAGGACCGTCAACGGCCCCCGCCCCGCCAGGGAGTGTGCCATCTCGATGGCGTCGCGAACGCCGAAACACATCCCCATGTGATCCGCTATGCGTACTTGCATCGGTTCCTCCAGTGTTCAGTGTTCAGTGTTCAGTGTTCAGTGTTCAGTGAATGCCGAGTAGTGCGGTCGGCGAGTTGTCTCGTATTTACTGACAACTGACGACTATTAGCCCCGCCCCTGTTTGACGATCGCTTCGAGCCGATCGAGATATTGTGTGAACGCCTTGCGACCGGCCTCGGTGAGTTGGCAATTCGTCCGGGGTCGTCGGCCGACGAACTCCTTTTCGATGGCGACGAACCCTTTCTCTTCGAGTTTCTGGAGGTGGACGCTCAGGTTGCCTACGGTCATCTCCAGCGCGTCGCGCAGTTCGACGAAGGTGAGCTGCGGCGCTGCGGCCAGAGCGGAGACGATGGCAAGCCGGCCGCGCTCGTGGAGGATCGGGTCCAGACCCTCGACGAGACTCTTCAATGGGATCATCGCGGTGCCTCCTGGGTCAGGCCACTTCTTCGTGGAGGCGAATCCTCGCTTCGCGCCGCTCGGCCAGAAGGAGGGATGCGCCCAGGGCAAGGTGGCCTCCCCCGAACCCGAGTGCCATCATCGGCACCGCCCAGGCAGGGCCGACGGCCAGCGCTACAGGCCCGAGCATGAGCATCGCCGCTCCGAGATAGACGATCGGGCGC
>JANXSH010000996.1 GCA_025356615.1 Planctomycetia bacterium
TCCGTCCTGTTCAACAGCAGTCATCATCTCATCGTGCTTCTTCCAAACATTGTCCTCGTCGGAGTGTTGAATCACAGAGGCAGCGAGACCAAACGCGATCGCGCGGGGCCGCTTGCTCCGGCAAGCGTCGCCCATCGCGAATGGCATACCGGCGAGGTCGGTTCGCCCTTTCAGCATCGCCTTCAGGAAGCCGTCCTCGTCCTTGGCGTTGAGGTGCAGGGCGGCGGCTGCGGTGTGCGCCTTGCGTTTACGCCACTCCTCCGTTGTCAGTTCCTTCTCGGGGGTCGCCTCGAACCGCAGTTCCGGCACGCGCCGCAGATCGTCGCCGGTGTAGACGGCGGTCTTGGTTGCTTTCGGGGAGGTAGGGAGGAGATCCTTCAGGGCCGCATTGGGGGCGATTGTCGGCAAAGGGGGGACGGGGCCCATGGGCGGCGCGGGAGGAAGGCTGTTCGAGGAGAGCAGCGGATCGGGTACAGGCACCGGAACTGCCATCGGTTGCTCGACCTTCGGGGGCTGCAAGACAGTCTGCGCGGAGACGACGCCCGCCAGTAGGAGCGCGGCCAGGGCCAGCATCGCGCGGGGCTTCGGGGTGTCTGCCATGACGAATCCTCCATCGGGTGAGATCGGGACGACGGATGATACCCCATCGGGGCAGTGATGGGCAATCGAATTAATTCGGCCGCCGGGAACGCCGATCTCCGTATCGGCTCCGCGAACCAGCCGATGCGAAGATCGGCGTTCCCAGGCTCATCCTTCCTTGCCGCCCGCGACGCGCAACAGCCTGCGAAACGCATTCACCGCCTTGGGGAACAGGTCCGGGCCGGTCACGCCGCCCGTGGGGCCGCCGCCGAGGAGGTGCGGCTCCATCGTGGCGAAGCCGGTGTAGCCCATCGCGACGGCGTCGTCCATGACGAAGGGCCATTGCCCGTGACCTTCTCCCGCGAGCGTGCCGTGTTCCTCGCCGGTGCGCCAGTCCTTGATGTGCAGGTGGACGACGGTCGATTTCGCCTCGAACCAGCCTTCGAGCGGGTCGTAGCCGCAGAAGACGTAGTTGGCCGCGTCGTAGACGCCGCCGAAGGAGGGGGAGCCGACCTTGGCGAAGAGGCGTTTGCACCGCGCGGGCGAGTCGCCGAAGATGCGATGCTCGTTCTCGTGGACGAGGCGGAGGCCGGCCTTCTCCGCGATGCCCGCCATGTGGGTCAGGCGGTCCATCACTTCCGTCTCCCACTTCTCCTCGACGCCGTTCCAGTCGTGCGCCTCGCCGGGCGGGTAGAAGCTGAAGACGCGGATGTTCTTCGTGTCGAAGAGCTTCGCCAGCTCGACGGCACGCCCGAACCGCACCAAGTGCGGCTCGAACGGCGTGTCGATGCGGACCTTGCCGATGGGCGAGCCGATCGCGGACAGGCCGAAGCCGTGCTTCGACAAGAGACTGCGGAACTCTTCGATCTGGAGGTCGGTCAGGTCGAGGACGTTCGTCTTGTGAATACTCCGGAATTCGATGAACCGAATCCTACTGGCGGCGAGAACAGTCATCTGCTCGACGGGGTCGGGGGAAATCTCATCCGCGAAAGCGCTGATCGTGAACATGGCTGGTCCTGGTCGGCTCAGGCGGTCTTCTCTTGCCCCTGGCCCGGTCGCCAGAGGACATCACCGCCCCCACCGCTGTTGTAGAAACGCGCCATCACGAAAAGGAGGTCCGACAGCCGATTGAGGTAGATTAGCACCTGGACGTTGACCGTCTCGGAGCGCATGAGCGTCACCACGTCGCGCTCGGCGCGTCGGCACACGGTGCGCGCCAGATGGCACCACGCCGAGGCGACCGACCCGCCCGGCAGGACGAAACTCTTCAGCGGCGCGAGGTTCGCATTGAGCCGGTCGATCGCCTCCTCGAGCCGCGTCGATTGCTCCGGGCGGATGCGCAGCCGTGAGCCTGGCGCTTCATCGGCTATTGGCGGGACACAGAGATCCGCGCCGACATCGAAGAGGTCGTTCTGGATCTGTTGCACGAGAGAGGCTTCGGAATGCTCCGGCGCGTGGACCAGCAGCAACCCGAGGGCGGCGTTGAGTTCATCGACGCTGCCGTAGGCCGTGACGCGGGGGTTGTCTTTCGGGACACGGCTGCCGTCGCCGAGGCCCGTATCGCCGGCGTCGCCGGTCTTGGTGTAGATGTGCGAGAGGTAGACCATGAAAGGATTGACCCACAGAGGCACAGAGGGCACAGAGAGGCCGTCAAGGAAGTCGCCTTCGGAGAGTCGGACCTGGAGGTCTACCCCACGGAAGGCGACTTCCCGGATAGCACCCGAGCCATGTGTGGATGCGATGCGGTGGTCATTTCGGCTGCGAGACGGCGGCCTGGATGTCGGCGAGGGTCGCCCTCTTCGCGAGAAGTAACAAGGAGTGCAGGCGGTCCATATCCGCGACCTGCTTGACCTGCGGCATCAACTCCGCCAGGGAGTCGGGGAATCGGAGATCCAGGACGGACTCGATCGCCTCATACCGGCCTTCTTTCTGGCCCTCCTTGTGGCCATCGATCTCGCCCATCTCCCGGCCATAGCGTTCCGCGAACGTGACGAACGGCATGATCTTCTCCTTCTTCAACGCTTTCACACGGTCCCAGACTCGTAGATCATACTCCTTGGGCAGAGCCAGGAGCCAGTCCAGATAGCGCGACCAGTGCCCCTTTCGACATGGTTGTCGAACCGCTCCAGTAATAGCAGGGTCATCTCTACCTTCGCGTCGGCCCGTGCTTCGTCGTCCTTCTTCGTCCGCATCGAAGCTAAATGCGCCAGGACGAACAGCCCGACGGGGTTCGGGTGGACCTTCAATTCCTCCTCGCGGCCCAGCCAGTCGATGACCTTCGCCGTGTGGAACTCGAGCGTCTGCTTCTTACCGTAGAGGGTCGCTTCGTACTTCTCGGGTCGCCACTTCGGGTTGGCGTCCGTCAGGATGACGAAGCTGCCGACGGGGAGGTTGAACTTGTCCGAGACGCGGCGGTTGTAGACGTTGATGCGATGCTCGAAGTCCTTCTCTTCGTCGCCTTGTACCTCGCCAGGTGGCAGCGGCACCAATCCTCGAGCACCGGCATTGCTTCGCGGAAGTTCCTTGATCGTGACATTTCGATATCGCACTTCTCCCGTAATCTGGAGGAAACCAACACGGCCCGATGAGCGATCGAAGCCCTCCAGCGCAACTTCTTGTTTCGCGACTCTACCCAGGTCTTCGCGCTGGATGACCTCGCCGTTGACCCAAACCGTGATCTCGTGCCCCTGAACC
>JANXSH010001004.1 GCA_025356615.1 Planctomycetia bacterium
CTCGGCACGCCGGGGTACGTCGCCCCCGAGCAGATCATCGACGCCGCCAAGGCCGACATCCGCGCGGACATCTACAGCCTCGGCTGCACCCTGTACTTCCTACTTACAGGAAAACCGCCGTTCGACGCCCCCAGCCTCTTCGTGCTGTTGCACGCCCACCAGTTCCTCGATGCCCCTCCGCTGAACG
The DNA here is from genome assembly GCA_025356615.1 of Planctomycetia bacterium. Classification (GTDB taxonomy): domain Bacteria; phylum Planctomycetota; class Planctomycetia; order Gemmatales; family Gemmataceae; genus JANXSH01. The sequence continues at coordinate 188 of JANXSH010001004.1, forward strand.
AGGAGCGGACGGACGTGCCGCCGGAACTGGAGGCGGTGGTGGCGAAGATGATGGCCAAGGATCCGGCCAAGCGCTACCAGAAGCCGGCGGAGGTCGCCACGGCGTTGGCCCCGTTCGTCAAAGGTGCCAGGCCGACACTTCCCGCAGCTCCTTCGGTCCCGCCGAAGGCGAAGAAGAAGGAGGCGAAGGCCACACCCTCACTTCCTCCGCCGCTGCCGACCCCGGTAGACGTTTCGGTCGAGCTGCTCCCCTCGCCGGGGGTCGATACCTCCCCGTTCGGCGACCTGGAAGACCTCCCGGCACCCGCGTCTATCTCGAAAAAGAGGAAGAAGGGACGAGGCAAACTCGTGGCCCTGGCGCTGGCCCTCCTGGTGCCGCTGACCATCGGGGTCGCGATGGTCGTGCTGCGCGTCGAGACCCCGAACGGGACGCTCGTTGTCGAGATGGACGACGACGTGGAGGCCAGGATCAAGGGCGGCAAGCTGATCCTGACCGGGCCGGACGGTAAGGAGCGCTATATCCTGACGGCTTCGGACCGCAATAAGAAGCAGGGCGTAGGGGATTACGCGATCCGCGTCGAGGGGGCGGACGGGCTGGTGCTGGACACGCCGGAGTTCAAGATCGAGAAGGGGTGTGAGGTCAAGGTCCGCGTGACAATCGAGGGGAAGAAGGTGGTGAAGAAGGAGGAGCCGGGCAAGGCCGACGTGCCGAAGAAGGGGGACGTGGTCACGAACTCGATCGGAATGAAGTTCGTTTGGGTGCCGCATGGCTCCTTCTGGATGGGTGCCCGCGACAGCCAGCGACAGGTAAAGATTCCCGATGATTTCTACATAGGCATCTTCCCGGTCACGCAATCGCAGTGGCAGGACATCATGGGCACCAACCCCAGCTGGTTCTGTCGCAGCGGGCGTGGTGCCAATCAGGTCACGGACATCTCCGACGCGGACTTGGAGAAGTTCCCTGTCGAGTACGTCTCGTGGGACGACGTGCAGAAGTTCTTGGTCCGGCTGAACGAACATGAGAAAGCGGGTAGATTTGAATATCGCTTGCCTACCGAGGCCGAGTGGGAGTATTCGTGTCGGGGAGGGGCGAGTTCGCCAAGGGATTGCGCCTTCGACTTCTATTTTGGTGACCCTATCCGGAACTTATCTCGACCCACCAACGGCCTTTCCTCCGCGCAGGCCAACTTCAACGATTTACCCGGCAAGGGCAAATTCCTGAGACGGACCACTAAAGTGGGTTCGTACCAACCTAACTTGCTTGGCCTTTACGACATGCACGGTAACGTCTGCCAGCATTGCGAGGATCGGTTCGATACAAAGGGACCGAACCGGGTGAGCCGAGGCGGGAGCTGGGACTGGTTCGCGGATGCGTGTCGAGCATCCTCCCGTCGCGAGAGCGCGCCAGCGACGAGGGACCAAAGCTGGGGCTTCCGCATCGTCGCGGTGCCGTCCGGGAGGATGAGGCCGGACGGTGTGATCCAACCAAAGGCAAGTCTCGACCCCGACCGCAAGGCCGTCGAGGTCGCACTGCCTCCGCCACCCGCCCCCTCCGCAGCCCTGGAAGCCCTGCGGCGCGACAAGATCCCGCCCGAGGCGTTGGCCCTCGCTGGCGACGGCGACCCGAAGCGGGCACCGGAGAGCCTCGTCGGCGTCCTTGGAGAGGTCGAGCCGGTCCATACGGACCTGGTGCGTTGCCTGGCGTTCAGCGCCGATGGGCGCTGGCTGGCCTCCGCGAGCTTCGACAAGACGATCCACTTGCGCGACGTGGCCACGGGTCGGGTAATGCGCGTCTTGAAGGGCCACACCAGTTGGATCATGTCCGTTGCATTCTCCAAGGACGGCCGGACCCTGGTTTCCGCCAGCCATGACGGAACCCTGAAGCTGTGGTCCGTCGATAAGGCGGGGGAACCAACGACACTGGATCCGAAACTCGGCGAGATCTGGGGCATGGCGGTCAGTGCGGATGGTCGGTTCCTCGCGGCGGGTGGGACGAAAGGCGGCGTCAAGCGTTGGAAATGGGGCCAATGGGACACGCCTTTGGATCTTCCCGCCGTCGCCGGCAAGTCGTGGATCCACTTCAACGGCAATCGAAACGCCTCCCTCGCCTTCAGCCCCGATGGCGAATTACTGGCCGTGGCACGGGACGAGGAAAAGCCGATCAAACCCATCCGCCTCTACAAGACCTCCGACGGCAAGCTGGCCCAGACCTTGCCGGGAGTCGAGGCGAAGCTCCCCCCTATGGATCTGACTTTCAGTGGCGATGGCAAGTACCTGGCGTCGTTCGTCCAGGACAAGGGCGCGTTC
>JANXSH010001026.1 GCA_025356615.1 Planctomycetia bacterium
CATAGAAGAACCGGCCATCAACGATGCGGACCTTCTGCAGGTTGCGAGAAACGTCAAAGCCGATCTCCTTCCCCTTCGCAAGATCGACCACGTCCGCTTCTTCGTCGGCAACGCGTGGCAGTCGGCGTACTTCTACCGCAACGCCTTCGGCTTCGAGGTCGTCGCCTACGCGGGCCTCGAGACCAAGACGAAGCACGAGGCCGGATACGTCCTCCGCCAAGGAGACATCACGTTCGTCCTCACGTCGCCGCTGAGTTCGTCGCACCCCTCGGCCTACCGCCAGGTTCTCCACGGCGACGCCGTGCAGGACATCGCCTTGCAGGTGGACGATGTCCGCCGGACGTACAACCTCGCCGTCGAGCGCGGGGCGGTCGGAGTCGTCGGGCCGACGAGGGTCGAGGACGAGTTCGGCGTCTACGAGTCCGCCACGATCCGCACCTACGGCGACACGACGCACACCTTCGTCAACCACGACCACTATACGGGCGTCTTCACGCCGGGCTACCGGCCCATCGAGCCGGACCGCTACACCCACCAGACGTTCGAGCCGACCGGCCTGCTCACGATCGACCACGTCGTCGGCAACGTCGAACTCGGCAAGATGGACGAGTGGGTCGAGTTCTACCGCCGGGTCATGGGCTTCGAGCAGCTCGTCAGCTTCGACGACAAGGACATCAGCACCGAGTATTCCGCGCTCATGTCCAAGGTCGTCCAGAACGGCACGGGTCGCATCAAGTTCCCCATCAACGAGCCGGCCCCCGGCAAGCGGCGCTCGCAGATCGACGAGTACCTCCAGTTCCACAACGGCCCCGGCGTGCAGCACATCGCCATGACGACGGGCGACATCGTCGGCACCGTCCGCGCGATGCGGGCCAACGACGTGTCGTTCCTGCGTGTGCCGAAGGCGTACTACGACAACCTCGCCGAGCGCGTCGGCCCCATCGACGAGAACATGGCCGACCTGGCCGAGCTGGGCATCCTCGTGGACAAGGACGACGAGGGCTACATGCTCCAGATATTCACCAAGCCGGTCGCCGATCGGCCCACGGTGTTCTTCGAGATCATCGAACGGCACGGGTCGCGGAGCTTCGGGAAGGGGAACTTCAAGGCGCTGTTCGAGGCGATTGAGCGCGAGCAAGACCGGCGGGGGACGCTGTGAGATGAGTAAGACGACACCGATCGAAATGGAATATCCGGGCCACGTCGATCGATTGCGCTTGGCCGATTCCTTACTGGCAGATCAAGTCGCCGGCTTCACAGGGATTACCGGCGTCATGGCGTGGATGCAGCACCACGATCGGACGCGCGTGCCCATCGATATCGTCGGGCAGGACGAGTTCCACTACGATTTCCTGATCGAGTTGGAACCCGCCGGCCGGTGGTTGGTGTTCGGCGTCACCTGAGTGGGACAACTGACGGCGGTCGCCGTCTGGCCCACGAAGCCTTCGCCGGATGAGTTGCTCGACCATCGCCTCGACTACGGATGGCGGCCCACGACCACTCCCTTGCAGAGCGGCCCGGCGGTGTTGGGCCATGCGGCGTGTCGGATGCCGGGGTAAATTTCGACCGGAGAGGACTCGACCAGACGCGAACCCGGCAGGCTGCGACACCGTTCCTCTTGATAGGACGATTCTAAGAGCGAGATTCATGGACTCGGCGACCAGCGAACATCGCGGTGGTCAATCGTCCTTTTCCTTCTTGGGATCGAGAATTAGACCGCCGGACTTCGCCTCATCCTCCTTCGCCTCGTCCCACCGCTCGAGAGCCATGAAGACGAGAGACCGGTTCGCGTAGGCCCATGTGTCCAAGAGTTCACGTTGGATGATGCGCGAGTAGTAATCCAAAGCTTTGACGTATTCGCCTGCCGTATGGGCCGAGTACGCCTTGACGCGCAGCCAGGGTAGTGACCAGGGACACCAGAAGAGGACGAGGACGGCCAGGCTCATCCAGAGGACGACCCCCGCGACGGCCACCCATCGGATGGGGCGGAGGTACATGGCCCCTACGGTAGCGCCGAATATCAGGCCGGCAAAGTGCGCGAAATTGCCGACGTTCAGGATCCCCTGGACCGTGAGCCAGATGCAGACGAATAGCCAGGCGATGAACAGGACGATCGTATTTCTAGTCAACACCTCGTCGAAGCGAGGAAAGCGCGTCCAGGCTACCCACATGAACCCGAAAAAGGCGTAAGCCACTCCCGAGAATCCGATCCCCATTTCACCGGAGCCTGCGAGTTCGCACGCGGAACTAACGAGCGACGAGGCGAGGAGCAGGGCCAACCAGCGAAGGCTTCCGATCGCCTGCTCGAGTCTACTTCCGAGAACCCACAACCAGTAGACGTTGAGGCAGAGATGAATCGGCTCCTCATGAAGGAAAGAAGAGGTGAATAGCCCCCAGACGTGACCCCGCCAGACATCCGCGCCTGGGGCGTATCCCCACCGAGAAAGGGGTTCGAGTAAGTCTTTTCCCGGACGAACCATGAGGTCGAAGAAGACTCCAATGACGACGAACAAGGTGACGAGCGTCAGCCAGGGAATCCGGGTCGCTGTCTCCTCGACTACGACTGCGACAGGTTCCTTGTGCAGCGGCGCATGACATTTGGCACAGGTGAGGCCGCGGATGTAGGGCAGGATTACACCACAATTCGGGCAAATGGGATTCACAGGATGGTCTCGCGTCGAACGGGAGTCCGCTCGATGCACCCGGCATCGGGTATCGAGTCGGCAGGCTCCCTGTCAGAGTATCCCGCCCCTCGTTGGGGAGCAACGGAGCGGGCAGGATTTCGAGGTTGACACGAATCCGCCGCGAGGTAATCGTCCCCCTCCGGTCGGGCCTCCGCCTCGCGGTGTAGTCCGAACCCTCCCATCCCCTTCTCCCGTCGTGGAGTCCCCATGCTGTCGCGAATGTCTCTCATCGCCGGTGCCCTCGTTCTCGCCGTCGTACCCGTCTGCTCCGCCGAGGAGCCTGCGCCCTTGCGGCAGGTGCGGATCCAAGCCGAGTGCATCCACGTTCCTGCTGGGTTCTGTGAGCGTGCGGGCCTTCGCCATAGTAGGCACGGTGAGGACCGCTCGTGCTACGTCGGGCGCTTGACGGCGCGGGAGGCCAAGATGCTCGCAGCCCTGCTCCGCGTGGAGCCTGGCATGGACTTGCTGAGCCGTCCGCAGATCATCACGCAGGACGGTCAAGCGTCTACCGTCGCGGTCGGGCAGACCGTTCCGGTGGTGAGCGGCCTGGAGTCTCTGCCAGGCCAGCCAGGCATAGTGAATTGGAAGACATCGAACGAGCAAGTGGGCGTGACGCTCTGCGTGACGCCAAAGGTGTCCGCCGACGGTAAGTATGTTCAGCTGACCATGCGGGGCACTCACAGAGTGCCGCGCGCTGCCCCTACGCTGGCCTTGCAACCGAGGCTATATGGACCGGGATCCGTCGTCGTGTGCGTCGGAGGCGGCGTGAACGAGGAGGTCGCCGAGGGGGAGGTGCGCGTGCCTGTCGGCGGCACGGCCGTGATGGCGTGCCCCGCCGTGGACGCTCATGAGTGCCTTTGGGTCTTGAAGGCAGAGGTGATCGAGGCCGAGCCGAGCAACGCGGCGGCCCCGCTGAAACACGGCACTCCGCCGGCCTTGCTGAAGGATGGGGGACAGACGTTCACATGGCGGCAGTCTTCCCCCTGAATTTCGAGCTGTCCCGGACGGTCATTAGCAGCAGTGGCGGAGAACCGATAGAATCAATGGTGGAGTAATCGCCCGGCCCCATCGGAGTCTCCGTCATGCCGGCTTATCGACAACTCGGGTCGTTCCCCCGAAAACGTCACATCGAACACCGCGTCCAGCCGGGCTATCGCGGTGAAGGGATCTACTACGAAGAGGTCGTCACGACGGCGGGCTTCGGGCGCGCCTACAGCATCGTCTACCACCTCCGCCCGCCGACGCGCGTGCGGCACATCGAAGCCGCCGCGCCGATGCCGGTCGAGGTCGCCGACCAAGCGGTGCTGCGACACCACCACCTGAAGTCCGGCGCGATGCCGACCGTTGGCGACCCGATCACGGGGCGCGTGCCGCTGCTGACCAACGACGACGTGACACTGTGGCGCTGCCGACCGGCGCTAGCCCAGGCGGAGTTATTCCGCAACGGCTCGGCCGACGAGGTGATCTTCGTCCACAAGGGCAGCGGCACACTGACGAGCATGTTCGGCGTCCTGCCGTTCCGGCCGTTCGACTACGTCGTCATCCCCCGGACGACGACCTATCAGATGACGTTCGACGCCGGCACCCAGCCGGACTTGCTCGTCATCGAGGCGCGAGAGTCGATCGTCCTGCCGCCGCGCTACCTCAACGCGGACGGACAGCTCCGGCTCGGCGCGCCGTATAGCGAGCGCGACCTGCACGGGCCGACCGAGGCGAACGTCATCGACCGCGAGGCCGACGTGCCGGTCCTCATCAAGGACGGGGCGCGGGTCTCGCGCTACGTCATGGCGCAGCACCCGTTCGATGTCGTCGGCTGGGACGGCATGGTGTACCCGTTCACGTTCAACGCGGACGACTTCGAGCCGATCACGGGGACGACCCACCAGCCGCCGCCGGTCCAGCAGACGTTCGAGGCGAAGGGGTTCGTGATCTGCACGTTCGCGCCGCGCCTCCTCGACACGCACCCCGAGGCGGTCAAGGTGCCTTACGCCCACTCCAACGTCCAGGCCGACGAGGTGCTGTACTACGTCCGGGGCCGATTCGGCAGCCGTCGCGGCGTCGAGGAGTCGTCATTCACCCTACACCCGCACGGCATCCCCCACGGCCCCCATCCGGGGACGATCGTGGCGAGCCGT
>JANXSH010001085.1 GCA_025356615.1 Planctomycetia bacterium
CCTTCCCCTGTTGTATTCCCTCCGGCCACATCCGATAATGTCTCACTCTGCCCCATGCGGAGTATAATCAGACCACTGCCGGATAGACGTGCCGTGTTCGTTGAAGGCCCCCCTCGTCCTGCGTCACGATCTCAGGGTGAAGTAGTCCGCCTTTTTTAGTCTTCGCTACAGGCGAGATCGAGTCATACAGTGGGGAGAGGACGTGCCGATCGATCCAGGCAATGGCTGGCACACAAACGGCGTCGGCGAAGCCCCAGAGTTGTTGGATCGTAGTGCCCACTAGTGGGAAGTCGGGAACGCCCTGGAGTCTGGCGTACTCACGCGGACTCATCCACCGCATGCGTAGTCGCCCACCCTCTGCGGCGATTACGATCTGCTTCGCGCTTCCGCCCTTCGGCGTTCGCAGGCAACCGGCGAGGCCGTCGAATCGAACCTCGGCACGCATCTCGTGCTGACGAATTCTACGGAAAATCGTACCGACCCAGCATCTTTTCGAGACAACGATCGCATCGACCTTCCGACGATGGAGGTCGCTCATCATCTCATAGTGGCGGCGTACCTCGTCCTCCTTCCACCACTCCTGCCCCTCGTCGATGTCGATCACGTCTGCCAAGGTACTCCCGAGTTGGGGCGGGGCGGGCAGCGGAAGCGTCACCCATCCGGTCGAAAGGTTCAACGTATTCTTGAACTGGATGATCGGGGCAGTGCGAAGGACACTTTGCTGCTCTACGGGCCATAGCCATCCGGGCGATGGGGCTTGCTTCGGTACGAGTTCTGACATCACACCGATCACGAAGACTCTTGGACGACTTTGGGGGGTGAAGTGGCAAGCATCGAGTACGAAGGCATCGAGCCAGTATCCCAGATCGGCGAGTTTCTGGGTGATGGCTGCGAAGTCCTGACCTTTGTTCGACGAGAGGAAGCCGGTCACGTTCTCCAGCATCACGAGAGGCGGGCGACGGCTTCCGAGCGCGTCTAGCACCTTTGCGAAGCCGAAGAATGTCGATGAGTGTTCGCCCACCAAGCCCCGGTAGTGACCCGCAAGACTCAGGTCGATGCAAGGAAATGAGGCGGTCATGAGCGCCGGTCGTCCGTGGATGCGTGCCACGACTTCTTCCGTCCTACCCACGTCGCCGAGATGAAAATGATCAGATTTGCCAAAGCGGCCCTCGTAGGCGAGCTGCTTCTTGGGGTCGATGTCGTTCGCGTAAACGCACTCCCAGCCCGATGCTTCGAGTCCCTCTCGCACCAGGCCGATGCCCGCGAAGAACTCGCAGAACGTCTTCTGGGGCGGAAGAACCTGGGGCCGAGTCGCTCTCGGTGATCGGGCCGGTGTCATCATCGAGCCTTCCACAATAGGGTCTTAAAGTCTGTGTACTTATAAGCCGTGGAAACATCGTCGTCAACTGCAATAATTCCCTCATGCTCGAGCCGGATGTCAAATCTCTCTTCGGCCTTCGCGTTCGCCAACTTCGGAAGATCCGAGGCTGGAGTCAGGAAGAGTTCGCGCATCAAGTAGGTCTGGACAGGAGCTACATGGGAGGCGTCGAGCGCGGGGAGCGGAACATCAGTCTCGAGAACATCTGTCTCATCGCGAAAGCGATGGGTGTTCCTCCAGCGAATCTGTTCGAGTGTTGGGGGGTCGCTGGCGACCAACCGGATTCCGCCGAGTGAGAACTTACCCGATAGGGTGGCAGAAAGCAAAACATTTGTTCAGTATCGCGAAAGATTGCTCCTATGCCAGGGTAATACCGCCATCCATAGCAATCGGACCGACTTACCTGAAGGGAATCGCTAATGGATGTTCTCGCCAAGATTACGTCCCAAATCGAGACGGCTCAGGCAGACTTGTGCAACTACCGCCCGAAAACGATCGACTGGAACAAGCGTGCCATCGCGACCGCGAATAGTCTGACGCCGTGGCTCATCGATGAAGCAGTCGGCATGAAAGACTATGTGCAGGACGTGCTGAATGCGCCGGTGAGGTTGCGGGCGATGTGGGCCAAGATCAAGGGGCACGTCAACCTTCCGAAGAAGGAGATCGAGGCATTCGACCTACAGCTCGATCTCGACGGGGTGCTGCGCGAGTCCGTGACGGGCGAGATAATCAGCAAGGTCGTGACGAAGTATCTGCTCGAACACCACCCGGCGAAGGGGCTGAAATCCAACGGACGGAGTGACTACCCCGACATCTATCTATCCACGCTCGACTACTCGTCTTTGCCTCAGTTCGGGAGGAAGAAGAGGGCATCGACGGAAGACGAGTATGGTGCGGCTGTAAAGGGCAACCAGAAGCGGCCCGTCCGAGTACCCGACGGCCTGGAGATCAAGACTTGCAGGGAACGGATCGCGGTCGATTGCCACCATCCACATGCAGGGCTGCACCTCGTCCTGGTGTTCACGGAGAAAGCTCGGCTGTTTACCGTAACCGACGTGCGTCTCGCTTTCCTTCGCCCGACAGACTACCGCGAATCGAAACGCAACACCACGGCGACGACGGTGAAATACTCGTTCAACGGCGACCGCTTCGTCAGTGTACTCACCACGCTCTCGGCGATTCCCGGTCAGCGCTGAAACGCCGGGAGACCCGGCCTCGGCAACGAGACGGCCCTTGCCTGATGGAGCAGTAGAACGCCAGAACCCCTTGATTTTGGGCTATCGGATGGCCCTCACCCCCAAAATCCGGTATTGTCACGGATAAGACAGAAGGAGAAGGCGAAAGCGTGACCTCCCTGACGCTTCCGACTCCGTTTTCTGTCTTATCCGTGTCTTCCGCGCTATCCGTGGTTCGATTGCCTTGCTGGATCATTTCAAAGGTCGTCGTCGTCCGACTTCGGCGCGGGTAGCTGCTCCTTCTTGTCGGCCTTCTCTTTGTCGGCCTTCGCTTTATCGGCCTTCGCTTTATCAGCCTTCTCCTTGTCGGCCTTCTCTTTGTCGGCCTTCTCCTTGTCGGCCTTCTCCTTATCGGCCTTCTCTTTGTCGGCCTTCTCTTTGTCGGCCTTTTCCTTGTCGGCGAGCTTCTTGTCATCGACCTTGGGCAACGGGAGCTTGTCGTCCTTCTTGGGGTTCGGATTCAGCTCGGTGCGGACCTTGTCGAGCGCGGCCCGGAGCGCGAAGGCGCGGCGGAAGGTGACGGCGTCGCGGTCGGCGGCGGACAACGCCTTGGCGATGCCCTTCTGGAGTTCGGGCCGGTGGTCGAGCATCGGCTTCGCGGTCATCAGCGCGCCCTCGAAGAGGCGATAGCAGCCGGTCATGTCGCCGTTGTTGTACAGGTCCGCGCCCTTGTTGATTACCTCGCGGAGGGTGCTGTACAGCGCCGCGTCGGTCGTCTTTCGGTCGATCTTCTCGTCCTGCCGGGGTTGGTCCGCGAACGCCGTCTGGCCGGCGATCGCCAACACCAACAGCCCTGCCGTGATGCTTCTGGCATGTCTCATGAGGTGTCTACTCCTAGTCCATCGAGATTCTGTGACTGGTCCGGCTTCCGATTCTCGCCGCGACCCTTTTTTTCGCAACGTCTTGCGGAGGTCGATCTCACCGATCGATCTCGCCCATGACGATGTCGATGCTGCCGACGATCGCCGGAACGTCGGCGATGAGGCAGTTGACGCAGATCGGGTTCGTGACGGCGAGGTTGTTGAAGCACGACGACTTGGCGCGGACGCGCAACGGGACCGGCTGCTTGCTCGGTGCGCCCACGACGTGGAACCCCATCGCCCCGCGCGGGCACTCGGTCTCGACATACGCTTCGCCGCCGGGCAGGTGCTTCGGCGGGTCGATGCGGTGGCCCAGACGGGTCTTCAGCGCGTTGTTGAGCTTCCCCTCTTCCTCCTTCTTCTCCGCAGGCGTCAGACCTTCCTTCTTGCGGTCGTAGTCGGCCAGCAAGTTCGTCGTCTCCTGCTGGAGCGGCTTGTAACGCTTCAGCCCCTGCTCGACCAGGCTGATGCTCTCGAGAACCTCGAGCATGCGGACGTAGAAGCGGTGCCAGCAGTCGCCGATGACCGCGCCGGCGGGGGTGCGGTAGGGGACGCCGTAATGATTGTCCGTGAAGGGCGGGATGATGACTTTGAAATCGTAAGTCTCGTAGCCGATGTACGGCTCGATCTTGCGGAGATCCCACTCGGGGTCGCCATCCTTGCGGTTGAGCGAGCCGCGCAGCATCGGCCCGGAGCAGGCGTAGCCGATCGCCATGTCGCGGGTGAGGACGCCGATGCCGGCGGTGCGCTGGACGAAGATGTGGTTCGTCGTCAAGAGCGCGTGGTACTCGGCGATGCGGTCCTTGAAGTAGTCCAAGAACTGGGAGCAGCGCTCGACCCAGCCCTCGGGGAGGTCGTCGTGGACCCCGCCGATGGTGATGTAGCTGTACGTCAGGCGGGCACCGCAGACCTCCTCGAACAGGTCGAGGATCATCTCGCGTTCGCGGAAAGCGTAGAGGAACGGGCTGAAGGTGCCGAGGTCGAGGCCATACGCCCCCATGCCGACGAGGTGGCTGGCGATGCGGTTCAGCTCGGCGATGATGACGCGGACGACGTTCGCCTTCTCGGGCACCTTCATGCCGCACAGCTTCTCGACGGCGAGGCTG
>JANXSH010000684.1 GCA_025356615.1 Planctomycetia bacterium
CGCAGGCCGGCTGGGCCTCGCCTTGTTGACCGGCCGCCTGTTCGGGGGCCATATAGGAGGGCGTACCCAGGAGCGCGCCGTCGTTGGTCAACTTCGAGGCGAACTCGAGCCGGGACGCGAGGCCGAAGTCCATCAGGTGGATGTCATCGTGTTCGTCGAGCATGACGTTGGCGGGCTTGATGTCGCGATGCACGATCCCTTGCTCATGCGCGTACCCGACCGCTTCGGCGAGTTGCCCGACGATGCGGGCGGCCCGGCGCTCGTCCTTGCTCACTTCTTCGATCGCCTGGGCCAGCGTCCGCCCCTTGATGAACGCGCTGGCGATGTAGTAACAATCCCCGTCGGTGCCAGCCTCGAAGACGGGCACGATATGCGGATGACACAGTTGCGCCGCGGCCCGCGCCTCCCGGAGGAATCGCTCGACCTTGCGCGGGTTATCGACCACGCCCGCATTCGGAACCTTGAGGGCAATGTCCCGGTCGAGCTGGGGGTCGTAGGCCCGGTAGACGGTGCCGAATGCCCCCGCGCCGAGGCGCTCACGCAACTCGAAGCGACCGACCGTGCCCGGCATCGGGATGGCGGTCTCGCCGTCCTTAGAGGATGGCCCAATACGAATCGATTCCTTGTCGGCCTCGGCCGTCAGGGTGAAGGTCTGGCCGCAGCGTTTACACCGTCCACTCTTGCCGAGGAGTTCATCCGCAACGGGGGAGCAATTCCGGCAAGCGGAGTTCGGACAGCAGACGAAGGTGGGCAAACTTCTCTCCTTCCGACACTGGTTCGGCTTCTCCGTCGCGAGGGTTCCCGACACACGACTGCCTCGGGCCGTTCCGGGGAGTCGATCTCGCCTCATGTGGGTGAACGATAAGAAGGCACCTTCTATCGTTTCGGGTTGATACACGACCTCCCGAGAGTAGTTTACCTCATGGAGGGATGATAGCCACTACGAAAACCTCTGGCAATCGAACCCTTCCTGTCGTAATAGGATTCCTGGTGGAATCCATCCCAGTGAGGGCTGACTCTCCCCCCGCTTTCGGCGCGGGGGTCGCAGCAAGGGCACCGACCGGATAAGATGATCCCGACGTGCCGATCGCCTCCCCGCTTTCCATCCCTCCCCGCGAGGCCGTTCATGGAAACACCCCCCGTCGAGATCCTCTACGAGGACAACCACGTCATCGCCGTCGTCAAGCCGGCCGGGGCGCTCTCGACGCACTACCAGGGGGACGAGGAGACGACGGACCGCCTCGTCAAGGCGTACCTCAAGGAGAAGTACGGCAAGCCCGGCAAGGTCTTCCTCGGGATCGTCCATCGGCTCGACCGGCCCACGTCCGGCGTGCTGCTGTTCGCCCGCACCAGTAAGGCGGCGGCCCGGCTGTCCGAGCAGTTCCGCGAGGGGTCCATCGAAAAGGTCTACTGGGCCGTCGTCGAGGGGGAAGTAGGCCGGGCGGCGGGTTCGCTCGAGGACTGGCTCATGAAGGACGAGCAGCGGCACCGCGTCGAGGTCGTCGAGCCGCGCACGAAGGGCGCACGTCAGGCGCTCTTGCACTACCACCTGCTAGGCTCCCACGGCGACCTGAGTTGGCTCGAGGTCCGCCCGCAGACCGGACGCACGCACCAACTCCGCGTCCAGCTGGCGCACCACGGCTACCCGATCTACGGCGACGCGAAGTACGGCAGCGTCCACACCTTCGCCCCGCACATCGGCCTGCACGCGCGCAGCCTGACCTTCCTCCACCCCGTCCGCTACGAGCCGATCACACTCACCGCCGAGGTGCCCCGGCCCTGGCGCGGGCGGTTCGCCTACCTCCTGGCGCAGGGGGCGACGACGTGAGCGACTCGGCGCTGGAGGCGATCCGCGCGGTGGTCCAGCGCGACCTCGGCGGGAGGGGACTCGACCGCGACCTGGAGGCGAACCTGTTCGCCCACTGCGCCAACGACTTCACCGATGCGTGCCGCAGCCTCGCCTCTCACCCCTCGCCGGAACTCGCCATCGTCACCGGATTCTGGATCGCGTCGGCGGGGCGATTCGAGACCGACGGCCCGCCCGGCGCGGCGTTCCTCGTTCGGGTGTTGGGGAGGCTCGGAATTCGCGTCCGGCTCTACACCGATGCCGCCGCCGTCGAAATCCTCCGCGCGGGATGCCCCGAGGCGACCGTCGGCGAGATACCGACGGCGCTCCCCCCAAGCGTAACGCACCTGCTCGCCCTGGAGCGCGTCGGGCCGGGGCACACGCTCGGGTCTCTGCGAGACCCCGCCGACATCGCGGCGTTCGCCTCCGAGGTGCCCGCGACCGATCGCGGACGATGCCGGTCGATGAGGGGCATCGACATCACGGAACAGACGACGCCGAGCGAACGCTTGTTCGGGTCGGCGCGCGACTACGCGACGATCGGGATCGGCGACGGGGGCAACGAAATCGGCATGGGCAAGGTGCCCTGGTCGATGATCCGCCGGGCGATCCCGCGCGGCGGGCTGATCGCGTGTCGGATACCGACCGATCACCTCCTCGTCGCGGGCGTCAGCAATTGGGGCGCGTATGCCCTGGCGGCGGGAGTCGCCGTGCTGCGCGGCGAGCGCCTCGGGGAGATGTTCGACCCGGCCCGCGAAGAGGCCGCCTTGCGTATCATGGTCGAGGCGGGTCTGATCGATGGCGTCAGCGGCGAGCGGACGGCGACCGTGGACGGGCTGCCGTTCGCCGTCCACGCGGACGTTTTGACGCGCCTGGGGGCGATCGTAGGAGGGTAAGGCATGAGGATGACCGGCGCGGAGGTGCGACGAGCCGCACGCTCGGGAGAGTTGACGACCCAGACGAGCGGCCTGGCACCGGGCTTCCTCCAGGCGAATCTCGTCGTCGTCCCGGCGGACCTGGCGTTCGAGTTCATGCTGTTCTGTCGCCACAACCCCCAGCCCTGCCCGCTGCTCGACGTGACCGAGCCGGGCGGCTTCGTGCCGTTCGCGGTGGCCCCGGACGCCGACCTCCGCGTCGATATTCCGCGCTATCGCGTCTACCAGAACGGCACGCTGATCGACGAGCCGACCGACCTGATGGGGTGGTGGCGCGACGACCTCGTCGCCTTCCTGCTGGGCTGCTCGTTCACCTTCGAGACGGCCCTTCTCGACGCGAAGATCCCGGTCCGGCACATCGAACAAGGGCGCAACGTCCCGATGTATCGAACGAACATCGCCTGCAAACCCGCCGGTCTGTTCCGGGGGCCGATGGTCGTGAGCATGCGCCCCCTCACGCCGAGACACGCCGACGAGGCGGCGGCGATCTGCACGCGCTTCCCGCTGGCGCATGGCGCGCCGATCCACCGCGGCGACCCCCGCGCCATCGGCATCGAGGACATCGACAGACCCGACTTCGGCGACCCGGTCGAGATCCGGCCCGGCGAGGTGCCGGTGTTCTGGGCCTGCGGCGTGACGCCCCAGGCCGTCGCGATGAGCGCGCGTCCGCCGCTGCTGTTGACGCACGCGCCGGGGCATATGTTCGTCACCGACGTGCGCGACCGGGAGTTGCTGGACCGTTGGGCGATCTGATGGAAACGGAGTAACGAGTCATGCGCATCGGCATCTTCGGCGGCACTTTCGACCCCGTCCACCTGGGCCACCTCATCCTGGCCGAGCAGGCCCGCGAGCAAGGTCGGCTCGACGAGGTGTGGTTCGTCCCCGCGCCGCGCCCCCCGCAGAAGGATGGGCGGTCCATCACCCGGTTCGACGTGCGCGTCGAGATGCTCGAACTGGCGATCGCGGGAAACGCCTCGTTCCGCGTCGATCCGCTCGAGAGGGACCGCACCGGGCCGAGCTTTACCGTCGATACGCTGATCGAACTCCACCGCCGCGCGCCGGAACACGCCTACGCGCTGATCGTCGGCGGCGACGCGCTCGCCGACCTGCCCCTCTGGCGCGACCCGCGCGGCATCGTCTCGCGCGCCGAGCTGTTGGTCATGGCCCGCCCCGGCTCAGCGCCGATCACCGAGGGCGGATTGCGTCGGTCGCTGGCGATGACGGACGCCGACGAGTTGCGCCTGCACGTCGTGACCGCGCCGCTGATCGACATCGCGAGCCGCGACATCCGGCGACGAGTTGCGGAGAGGCGAAGCGTGCGCTACCTGTTGCCCAGGGCGATCGAGGTGTTCGTCCGGGAGCGGCGGCTGTACGGGGCGGTGGGCGAATGACGACCTTCCTGTTCTGGAACCTGATGGGGAATGCCGTAGGGAGTTGGCCTGCGCGG